>DATAFY010000522.1:0-2189 GCA_036257205.1 Steroidobacter sp.
CGGACAATGCGGTGGTGTTTAGCACCACGCGGTCGCGGGTGACCTCCGTTCTTGCCCCGACATCCGTCCTCGCCCCGACCTCCGTCCTCGCTACGGCGGGCGACTTTGTGCCCGCGCCCCGAATCGTCAGCGCTTCGTGCAGTCGCACGGCGTCCTGCAATTCCGCAACGGTTGTCGGGTTCAGGGTCATACGCGTGAAATCACCCCTGCACGCTCGAGCGGATGCAGGCCGTGCGACGTGGAACCCTCGCCACCACCCCCGAGCATCTTCCCGCGATTGGCGAGCTGACGTGGATCGATAGCTTGCCGCAGGCGCTCCATGAAGGCGACATCCTCGTCGGCGTACATCTCGCCGAGGAATGCGCGTTTTTCCAGGCCGATGCCATGTTCGCCAGTCACCGATCCACCCAGGCTGATGCACATCCTCAGGATGTCCGCCGCCAACGCTTCGGCGCGCTCCAGCGCGCCCGCCTCACGCCCGTCGAACAGAATCAGCGGATGAAGGTTGCCGTCGCCGGCATGAAATACGTTGGCGACGCGAAGCCGATGAGTGGCCGCAAGCTGCTGAATGGACGCCAGCGCTTCGCCGAGGCGCGTGCGCGGCACGACACCATCCTGGACGATGAAGTCCGGGCTGATGCGGCCGACAGCGGAGAACGCGCATTTGCGCCCTTTCCAGATGCGCGCGCGATCGTCGGCATCGCTGGCCGCACGCGTGCTCGTCGCGCCCGAGACCGCGATGATTTGCATCAATCGTTCGTAGTCAGCGTCCACTTCAATGGCATCGCCCTCGAGTTCGACCAGCAGAATTGCAGCGGCGCCTGGCGGGTATCCCGCATCGACGGCGGCTTCTGCCGCATCGATTGCGAGCCGGTCCATGATTTCCATCGCCCCTGGCAGCAACCCCGATGCGACGATCTGCGACACGGCATCGCCCGCTGCCTGCAACGAACTATACCCAGCGAGCAGTGTCCGATACGACTCGGGCCGCGGCACGAGCCGCAGCGTGATTTCAAGCGCAATTCCGAAGAGGCCCTCGCATCCGACGAAGAGTCCAGTGAGGTCAGGCCCGACCTGTTCGACGCTCTCCCCACCAAGCCGCACGACCTCGCCATCAGGCAAGACGACCTTGAGCGCCAGCACGTGGTTCGCGGTCATTCCATGACGAAAACAGTGTGCGCCGCCGGAGTTGAATGCGACGTTCCCGCCAATCGTGCACACCGATTGGCTCGAGGGATCGGGCGCGTAGTAAAGCCCAAACGGAGCCGCAGCCATAGTCACATCGAGGTTCACGACGCCGGGCTCGACGACGGCGAGGCGGGCCGAGGGATCGAGACGAACGATTCGCGTCAGTCGATTCAGGGCGATGACGATGCCGTCTTCGACGGGGACGGCGCCGCCTGACAGGCTCGTGCCGCTGCCGCGCGCCATGAACGGGACGCTGGCCGCATGACACAAACGCACGGTATCGACGACATCCTGCTGCGATTCGGCGAGCACGACCGCTCGCGGCCGTGCGCGAAACGTCGTGAGGCCATCGGATTCGTACGGCGCAAGCGCCCCAGGCTGCGTCAGGACGCGACCGGGAAAAGTCCGTAACAGGATGTCGACCAGATCCTGGGGCTGCATTTCGTGCGGTTCACTATAAGCTTACGTCGCCTTCGCCGCCGGAGGCGCTTCTGGCGGACAAGTCGCCTGTGCCTGGGGCGGCGGGCGGTCATGCGAGGTGTGATGGATTGGACCCAGACGTACGATCCCCTCGGGAACGTCTTTCTTTCCACGGTCTTCGCCGCCCTGCCCGTCATCGTGCTGCTGGGCGGTCTTGCGTTCTTTCATCTGCGCGCGCATGTCGCAGCGCTGATTGGCCTCGCCTCGGCGCTGGCCATCGCGATCGGCATCTTTGGGATGCCGCTACCGCTGGCGTTTGCCACTGCGGGATACGGCGCTGCGTACGGCCTGCTCCCCATTGGCTGGATCGTTCTCAACGTCATCTTTCTGTATCAGCTCACGTCTGACGCTGGTCTTTTCGGGACGCTGCGCCACAGCATTACGGGGGTCACACGCGATCGGCGATTGCAGCTCCTGCTCGTCGCCTTCTGTTTCGGGGCGTTCTTTGAAGGCGCCTCCGGATTCGGCACTCCCGTTGCCATTACCGGCGCTCTGCTGATCGGCCTCGGCTTCACGCCGCT
>DATAFY010000529.1:0-5113 GCA_036257205.1 Steroidobacter sp.
AAACTGAGCATACCGGGGGCGACGAGCCTGCTCGCCCAGACGAGCGCCAGTCCTGCGGCGGCTCGCGGCGCCGGGGCGTTGCTTCGGGGAGGTTCTCGAAGCCCGATGACCGGCAGAACGGTGAGGGCCAGCAGCAAGGCCATGGTGAAGAACATGATCGTCCAGTTCGTGGTTGCGCAGAGCCACAACAGGAAACCGCCGCCCAGAATCATGCCGAGCCGGTACGCTGCGACCTGAATTGCGTTCGCCGGTCCGCGCTCGCCTGCGTCGAGCGCCCGTACCGCCAGACCGTCTGTGACGATGTCCTGAGTCGCCGCGAGGATGTTGAACGCAAAGGCCGCGACAACGAGCAGGACGTAGCTTCTGTTTAGGTCAAGCTGCGTCAGCACGAGTGCGGCGAGAACGGACGAGAGTTGGAGTGTGAGCAGCCAGCTGCGGCGCGCGCCCAGATGATCGATATACGGCGCCCACAGGAACTTCAGCGCCCACGGGAGCGACAGCAGGCTGAAAGCGCTGATCGCCTTTAGCGAAAAGCCCGCATCGCGCAACAAGACGGGCAATGCCAGCGTGAAGAAGCCCAACGGAAGACCCTGTGCCGCGTACAGTGCAACGAACAGTGCGATTTTTCGGCTGCGGCCCATGCGGCGAAGATACAGACAAGCGCGCCTGTTGCGCAGGGCGCGCTACGCACTAATGACACCGCCACGCGCCACGCCGCGAACCGCGAGCGCATCGGATCCATAGACGCATACGTGGATGCGGAGGCGCTATGACTGCGGAGGGTCATCGAGGATCGCGCAGATGAACAGAGCGGCGACGCGAACCGAAGAATGCGCTTCAGCGCATCGCTGATGGCCACAGAACTCGCCAGGACAGACCTGCAGCCGAACCGGAGCGGGCGGGATAGAACTAGTCACAGCCCAGAATGAAAGCATCGCGAGCGGCATGCGTGAGCCAGCTTGGAGTTCGCATCCTGCTTCCGGTTGCAGCCGTTCGTTTCCGCACGCTTCTTCTGGCGCGCGGACGACCCGCTCCCGGTCTGCAAGCCCCGCCTTACTTCAAAACGGGCTTCTCCACCTCAACGACCTGCCTGTCCTTCAGTATGACCCTGCCGCTCAAGAACCCGCCCGTTCCGATCTCCATCGCGTACAGCAATACGCGCTTGTCGTTTTCGACGCGCATCGAAATCGGCGGACCGAGGGTGCTGATCACGTCGAATTCGCTCATTCCGGCCCGCACCCGATCCCAATTCGCGGCGACGAGCCACTCTGTGGACAATGTCAGCGACGGGTCCGTGCGCGACGGTAGACGTTCCCCGGTGCGGGACAGCTGCGCGCGCAATTCGCTCACTTGGCGATTCAATGTCTCCACCTGGCGCTCCAGGGTCCTGACATCCTGTTCGAGCTCGATGATTTTCAATTCATCAGCGGACGCGGACGCCGCGGACGCGCAAAGCACCGCGGTCAATGCGAGCCTCACGGTCATAGCCCCTCCCGCTTTGCGGGCTGCCTCTCCTAAAAAGCATATGGGTGATGCAGAAGTTTCAAGCTGAGGAGCAATGTTGCAGGCGCTGGAACACGTCGCCGTCGCGGTACGGGACGGCCATCGCGCACTATCCACTTCCGCTCGGGTGCGAACCTGGCTGGCGCGGTGCGACCTGACTGGCGAGCGACCCACGCCCCCGATCCGCTCCACTCACGGCGCGAGGGGCAGTGGCGTACTGGACCACTCCATCTTGGATGAGGCGAACGCCTACGGCGCCGCCCTTGCGCTTTAGCAAGCAGGCGGGGCAGCGCACTGGTCGATTTCGGGTTTGAGTGCAGCGCAGAGGACCGCGCTTCATCGCGACCGCGGCGGATCTCGACGCGCTGCACGCACGGCTTGAGCGCTTCGTCTGTCCGGGACCGTCTTCAGCCGAAAATTGCGAAGAGCTGACGCGTAAGCGCCATCGGCCGTCCGTTCGGATCGATGAGCACACCGTTGCACGTAGCCGTCGGCCGCTGCATCAAGATCGGTATCGATTCGCCACCACCGTTCTGGTGCGAAATCGAAGTCGTGGGATATGAACTCGAGCGTCCACACGAGCGAGCTTGCTGGGGCCGGCGTCTTGAACATCGACAAGGCGGGAGTTGGGATGCAGTCGATAAGTGCAATCACGTGAGCTTCGGTGAGCGGCGAAGCGTCGCGATGGCGGATGAACGCCTTGGTGGGCGAGCGTTCGCTCGAGTACGGCTTTGCGCCTTGGGCCCAGCGCACCGGGGAGACGGTTCGGGTTCGGCAGGGACCAAAACCGCCGAAGGGCGTGGTCCGCCGTAAACGCCGACCTGGACTGCAGCAACGTGTTCGCCATCGAGAATTTCGCAGTGCGCGACAGTCACGAACTCCCGAGGGCGCAGGTCCCACGAAAGTCGTCTGCAGTGAACGCAGCGGCCGATCGCGGGGCGCGAGCCGTCGCCTGGCTTCATTGCCGACCGCCGCCACGAGCCCCCCATAGGTCGCGCGGCCCTGAAGCCAGTCTTCCTCGACGGTGATCTTGAATGCATTCTCAGTGAGAGCGGCGAGCGTGTTGAGCGTCTCTGAGAGCTGCATGGGCGTTGCAGGGGCGTCTGCGAGGACGCGGCAGAATATCGAAGCAAGCCGCGGCGCGCCATGCGGTCACACAAGTTTGGCGCCGTTCGGCGCCGCCCGCTCCGGCACGGCCAGCACGACGCGTCCGAGCTCATCGTGAAATCCGGTCACCAGCGCCTCGGAGCGAAACGGTCCGATCTGCTTCGGGGGCAGGTTGACGACGGCGATCACTTGGCGGCCCAGCAGTTCTTCCTTCGAGTAAAGGGCTGTGATCTGCGCGCTCGATCGCCGCACGCCGATTTCTGGACCGAAATCAACGCGCAGCTTCCAGGCAGGCTTGCGAGCCTCCGGAAATTCCTCCACTTCGATAATCGTCCCGACGCGCAGTTCGACGCGCATGAAATCGAACCAGTCGATCATTTGCATAGGCGGCCCATGAGTGATTCGCGCCAGCTGACCTGCGAAGTACCAGCCCGCGGTTTACGAGTCAATGCATAGACAACGCTCAATGACAGGGAAGCGCGAGTCGGGCGTCGGAATTCGCCAACAGAGGAGCGATAGCGCGTTCTGCTCCGCCGCCTAATGCGAACCGCCTAACTCTTGCCCGTTTTCCATCCGGGCGCCTTAGTCAGTGATCACGTGATCACTAGGCGCCACGGGTGATTGGTGCGCAATCGCCGCCGCTCACCTTCATCTCAAGCGCAACGACAATCGCTGTTTCCACGCAGCCGTGGAATAAGTTCGGCGAACTCTCGGCCCGCCTACTCCAGCCCCTTCCAGCAGTGCGTCTGCGCCAAATCGATAGCGCTTCTCGTGCGGGTTCTGAAGCGGCGCTCTCGCTGCTCTCGCTCACGGCGGATCTCAGGCCAGCGTTCCAGGTAGGCCGCAAGGATATTTTTGTCCGGCGAGTAGCGAGCGAATGCTGCGGCGTTTGCCGCCCGTAAGGCGATTGCGCCGTTGTAGCCGCCGAAGCCTTGCGTCGCGCAGATCGCGCCGCCGTCAGCCGCGCCGGGAACTGGTGCTGCGCGCAGCACGAACGATTCCGCCACCGAGCCCAGCTCGGGGTCGAGTTGACGCAGCGTCGGCACGCCGACCGCCGGCTTGCCGAGCAGGTACTGCAGCGCCTGCGAAACTCCCTTGAGGCCCGTTTCACCCATCGTGTGGCCATCGCCCACGGCTTTCGGCGTGCCGACCAGCATAGGCGGCAGGGCGCCCTGGCGTCCCTGGCGCTGCGCCGCCGTCTTGCGTGCGCTCATTGCTGTGCCGAGATCTGTTTTCGAGTTCGTGCGCGTGCCGGTCGCGTGCGCAACGAGATAGTTGAAATCGGCGACGCCGTAGCCGTGACCTCGATAGGCAAGTTCCAGCGCATGAATGATGGCGTTCTCACCGCCGAAACCGACGCCTGCGAAATGAGCCTTGCCGCCGGCTTCGCCGCTTTGCCCCCAGCCTGCGATGATGGCTGTGACGTCCAGGAAATTGCGTAGCGCGAAATCGAGCGTGGTGATGAGCACGCCGGAACCGCCTTCGCCGACCACCGTGCCGCTCGCGTCGATGTCGAATGGCGCGAGACAATCGGCCACGCTGCGTTGATTGTTGGGCGGGCGCGCGGCGTTGACGGCGTCGAGCTTGCCGCGAGTCATCAGAGCGCCGGGGCCGAATGCATCGAGGATCTGCCAGCGTGGACGGGTCGCCGCGTCCGCCGCGGTCCACAAAACGATCACCGGCTTATGAAAGCCAGGGTAATCGGTCACCATCTGCGGAGCGAATTCGCACAGCACGATAGAGCTCGCAGCGCAGGCGCCGGAGGCATTGAGCGGCGTTTGAGGCACGCGCATGTAGCCGCCAGGACCTCGCAAGCTGTCGAGCAGCGCCGGGTTCTTAACCGACTTGCTGAGGGAATACGACGGCGCAAGCATCGTCGAAAGGAGCGCCGGACCGTGTGATGAGAGCGAGTTGGCCAGGCGCATTGCAAATTTGTCGCGGAACCTGTCGTTCTCGATGTCCACTGCACCGGCCGCACGCAGCTGGGCCAGCGCATCGAGGCCCGGAAACGCCGTCGCGCCGGCGACCCGAAAGTCATACGGATTGGGCAGCAACTCGGACAACGACGCCGGCAGCGCCGCAAGCGCGCCCAGTCCAGCGTATGCAAATAACTGCGCTTGCAGAGAAGGGCCCAGGCGGGGATCGTCGTCGAACAGCCCGTACATGTCCTTGAGCGCAGAATCGCGGACATCTCGATAGGTGAGCCCGGCGAGCCTGCGCAGGCCGCCGTTTTCGAAATCGTGCGGAAGCGCTGCTGCGATGTCCGTGACCACGCCGCCTGAAGCCGACGTCAACTCATCGAAGGAGCGAATTCCTGAATTGGCGCGCAGCTGCGCACCGTGCCGTCGCTCGATTTCCTCCAGAGCGGCGGGTTCACCATTCGGCCAACGGGCCCGTATCGAACCGTCGCATGCAGCTTCGAGCTCTACGAGCCCCGCATCGAACGCGGCGAACGCGATGAACTCAGGCGCACCCGTGACGCGCGCCAGATACGTCTCGGTCG
>DATAFY010000533.1:0-2586 GCA_036257205.1 Steroidobacter sp.
TCGCGTGGTCATCGCGTTCACGTCGGTCAACAACCCCAGTTCGCTTCGGTATGTGGACATCAACAGCTCCTGGAGCAGCGGATCGGAAGGATGTTCCGCGAGCGCCGCGGCGATGTCGTTCGCGGCGCGGCGCAGGTCCGCCAGATCGCTTGCGACTTTCGCGCGCGTCGCCGGCGGCAATGCAGCGAACCGCCGTTCGAACTCGGCGTCCAGCGCTGCACGCGACTTGACGTACTCCGGGCCGAGACTCTCGCCGTTGAACGCGGCCGGCATCGCGGTCGCGATGGGCGCCGCCGCCTGCAGCTCGCTTTGCATGGAGCGGCGCGTCAATACATACGTCGTCGTCGATGCGGCGAGCGCGAGGAGCATGGCGGCCGCAAGCTGCGGGCGCCAGGCGCTCGCCGCAAACGCTGAACCTCGACCCGCGACGCCGGCCTCGGCCGCGATCGCAGAGCGCACGCTTGGCCACAAGTCGCGGCCGGGTTGAACGTCTTTGGGCAGCCCGGCCAGCGCTTTATCGAGTGCATCGCCTTTGTCCGTCATGACTCCTCCTGCGCCGGAAGACCGAGTCGTTCACGCAGCAGCCGGCGACCGCGATGCAGCTGGGCTTTACACGTCCCTACCGCGACGCCAAGCATGTCGGCGACCTCCTCGTGGCTGTATCCATAGATCGCCTGCAGCACGAGCACATGACGCGAGCCCTCGGGCAACGTCGCAAGCGCCCGTTCAACATCCATCACTTCACCTGCATCGATGTCGTTCGCACCCCGAGCGTCGCCGAGCGCTGCGACTGCCTGTTCATCCGATTCGCTGCGCGTTCCGCGATTACGGGCGTGGGTGAGCACCTCGTTGACGGCGATGCGATGCAACCACGTGCCGAACGCCGACCGTCCTTCGAATGCCCGCAGGTTCCGCCAGGCGCGTACAAAGGTGAGCTGAGTGCAATCCTCCGCCGCCTCGCGGCTGCGGGTCATGCGAAGGCACAGTCCGAATATCCGTGCGCTGTGCAAGCGATACAGACGCTCGAAGGCCCGCAAGTCGCCCGCGCGCGCCCGCGCGATCAGCGCCGCGTCCGAAACCTGCGCACCGTCCGATGCTCGAGTTTCGCGAGTTTCAGCCTTGGAAAACAACGCCGCCCTGCTCGTATTTCTCTATTGATTGGATGCGGCGGCGAGCGTGGAGGTTTAACCTCGCTCAAGCAACCCGTTCCGCCGAGAGCCGGCAGCGCCGGACTCGGGGCCTCAGGCCGCCCCCACTTCGGGCGATGGCTTGGCCGTCCTCCGGGTCCGCCGCCTGGGCGACTCGCCCGTCACAAGCAACCGTGAGCGTCGGCGACCCTCTCATTCCATGCCCGTACGCTGCCCTCCAGCGCATCTCCCGCCATTGGCCGGCCGATGAAGTAGCCCTGTGCGCGATCGCAGCCGACGGAGTCGAGAAAATCGAGCACTTCCTGGGTTTCCACGCCTTCCGCGCACGCGGTCAGACGCAGCTTGTGAGCGAGCAGAACCATGGTTTCGACCATCGTGCGCGCGTCTTCGTGCGCAAAAACGTCCCGCACGAAAGAGGTGTCGATCTTCAGCTCGCTGAAGGGCATCAGGTAGAGCTGCTTGAGAGATGAGTAGCCGGTGCCGAAGTCGTCGATCGAGAGCCCGAAGTTCTTCACGCGCATGCGCGTCAGCACGTCCATCGTCGTGCCCGGATCGAACATGGCTGCGCTCTCGGTCACCTCGAAGATGATGCGTCGCGCATCCGCGCCGACCTGCGCCGCCATGCGCGCGACCTGGTCCGGAAAGGCAAGATCGTTGAGGAGCTGCGGCGAAAGATTGACGGCGACGGACAGCTGCAGGCCGGCCGCATCCCAAAGGCGACATTGGGACAACGCCGTCTCGAGCACGTGTTCTGTCAGCCGGCGAATGAGGCCGTTTTTCTCCGCCAGCGGGATGAAGCGCGCCGGGGACACCGGGCCGAGCGAAGGATGGCTCCAGCGCGCAAGCGCTTCCACGCCTTCCACGATCCATCGGTTCGGCGCTACGCGCGTGGCTTTCGGCTGGTAATAGACTTCAATCTCGCGCCGATCGAGCGACGCGGCGAGGACGGCGGCGCTGACGGGGGTGTCCGAGCGCAGGCATTGACGCAACATCGCCTCGAGATCCGCCAACAGAATCGGCTTTTGCAGAGCGCCCAGCATCTGCAGCCCCTGCGCTCGTCCGATCTGCTGCGCAGTGGCGAGTACGCGCTGATCCATGCCGCTTGCAACGAGCACGTGCGCCTTGCTGCCGCGCTCCCCGAGATGTCTGAGAAGCTCGATGCCGTCCGCGCCGGGCATCCGCAGATCGAGCACGACCACGGTGGGGCAAAACTCCTGCACTGCGCGCCGGAACGCATCGGGTTCAGTCACCGCGTGCGTCTCGAATCCCAAGCCCGCGGCCGCCTCGGAGATGAATTCGCACAGGTCGGGCTGATCATCGATGACCAGCAATCTGTTTTGCTGCTCAGGCAATTCGCGCCTCCCGATCCAGCAGGTGCCGAATGCGCATCGCCAGATCTTCGTTCCTATAGGGTTTATTGATGACTTCCGCCGCGGTC
>DATAFY010000578.1:0-4240 GCA_036257205.1 Steroidobacter sp.
ACGTCATCGCGTTTTCCTCGGCGGAGACGACGAATGCGCGCGCCGCGTGCTTACAATGCGCGGCGTACGACAACGAGCCAGGAGCACAGATGCAGGGGACCGACGCAGCTTCGTCGAGCACTGGAGAATTCATGGTGCACGCCGCATCCAGCGGCGTACTGAGGCTGCAGACCGCCTCCGAGGCGGCCATCGCGCTTGGGTTTCTCGCAATGTTGTTTCTGCTGGTCTACATCGGCTGGCGGCGTCGGGATCTGCGCCTGCATTCGCTGATTGTCTGGTTCGGGTTTTTTTTTGCTGCAAGCAGTCTTGCGCACGTGATGGACGCTTGGAGCGCGTGGGGGGCGCCCGACTGGCTCGAAACCTCAATCCGCGTGATCACCGCGCTCGCCTCCGTTCCCACGTTCGTACTGTTGTGGCGCTCCCTGCCCCGCATACTCGCTCTGCCGAGCGAGCGACAACTGCGGGAAGCGAATGAATCGCTTGCACGCGCGAACCGCGAGCTGGAAGCCTTCACGGCTTCGGTTTCACACGACCTGCGTTCACCTCTCACCGCCATCGCGGGCCAGGCAGGCATGCTCGAACTGTCGATGCCCAATGCGACAGAGGATCAGAGGCGTCGTCTGCACCGCATCCAAAGCAGTGTGCGGCAGATGTCGGAGCTGATCGAGGCGCTGCTCGCGCTCTCGCGTATTTCGCGTCAAACCCTGAATCGCGAATCGATCGACGTCTCGACTCTGGTCGAGAGCATCGTGCTTGAACTGCGGCAGAACGATCCGAGGCGCACGATCGAGGTGCTGGTACAGCCAAACATGCGGGTGCACGGCGACCGGCGCCTGCTGCACGATCTGTTTCAGAATCTCATTTGCAATGCCTGGAAATTCACGTCGAAAACGCAAGTTGCGCGCATCGAGATCGGGCAATCACAGCACGACGCCATGGCCACTCTCTTCGTGCGCGACAACGGGGTGGGCTTCGACATGGCGTACGAGCAGAAACTGTTCAAGCCGTTCCAGAGGCTGCACGGCGCGGCGGATTTCGAGGGCTCTGGCATCGGGCTGGCTACCGTCGCCCGAATCGTCGATCGGCATGGCGGCCGAATCTGGGCGGAAGGAGAACCGAACTCAGGAGCGGCGTTCTACTTCACTCTACCCAGCGCGCCGATCACGGAGGGATCTCTTATGACGCAGAAGGCCCTCGCCTGAGCTGGGCTGCTGCCGACAGCGGCGGTCTACTCCGTTCGCAATGCGTCCGCGGGCTCCAGGCCCGCCGCGCGCCCCGATTCGCCTTACCGCCTTTGCAGGCGCCGGTTTAGAATCCGCCGGCTTCACGCCAGCAGCCCGAGCGTCGCCCATGTCTTTCGACCAGAATGCCCTCGACAGTCTGCGTATCGAGCGCACGCCCGAACCAACCGGCGGCCGTTCGAACGGCGCATACAAGTGGTTTCTCGCGATCGTGCTTGCGGCGGCTGCGGCGGCCGGTCTGTATGCGCTCCTGCGCGATCGCGCCATCGAGGTGGAGACGGCGACAGCGGTCGCAGCGCCCGCTGGCGCCGGCGGAGCCGCTGCCGTATTGAATGCATCGGGCTACGTGGTGGCGCGCCGTCAAGCGACCGTGTCCTCGAAAGTCACTGGAAAGGTCGATGCAGTTCTCATCGAAGAAGGCATGACCGTCAAGCAGGGCCAATTGCTGGCCCGTCTTGACGACACAACCATGCGCCCCGTATACGCGCTTGCGCTGGCGCAGCTCGAAGCCGCCCGCAAGAATCTTGAAGAAGTCGCCGTGCGAATGGGGGAGGCGGAGCGGAATCTGGGACGGATGAACAAACTGCGCACAGACAATTTGGTGAGCGAGTCGCAGCTCGATCAAGCCCAAGCGGAATACTCTGCACTCGCCGCGCGTCTGGACGCACTGAAGGGCGAAGTCAGCGTCGCGCAAGGCGCGGCGCGAGTGCGCGCCCAGGAGCTTGAGGACCTACTCGTGCGCGCGCCATTTGACGGCGTGGTCGTTTCGAAGGATGCGCAGCCGGGCGAGATGGTATCGCCGATCTCGGCCGGCGGCGGCTTCACCCGCACGGGCATAGCGACCATCGTCGACATGGATTCACGCGAAATCGAAGTGGACGTGAACGAGGCCTTCATAAACCGGGTGCAGGGGAACCAGAAAACGCAGGCCGTGCTGGACGCCTATCCGGATTGGGTGATTCCGAGCCACGTCATCAATATCGTGCCGACAGCCGATCGGCAGAAGGCCACCGTACGCGTACGCATTGCGTTCGATGAACTCGATCCGCGCATCCTGCCCGATATGGGCGTCAAGGTCAGTTTCCTGGAAAACCGCGCCCAGCAGGGGCTCGCGGCGGCCCGCGGCGCGGTGCGAGTGCCCGCGGCTGCGGTATTCAAGGACGGCGAAACTAGCTATGTATGGCGCATCGCCGACGCAAAAGTCGAGCGCGTCGCGGTGCGCACCGGAGGCGAGCGAGATGGGCAGATCGAGCTGCTCGCAGGCGTAAACGCGGGCGATGTCGTCGTCGCCGCACCTGCGCAGGGGCTCGTCGAGGGAGCACCGGTGAAGCCGAAGAGCGGTTGAACGCAAGCACTGGATGCGCCGCTCCTTGCGGCGAACCTCTCAACAGGCGCGCTCGTTAGCTTCTACGTTCCCCGTTCGGACGCGGTCTGGATTCGCCGACACGCAGAGCCGGGGCCGGTTATTCTCGCAGGGGACAAACATGGCAGAGTTCCTCAAGGAGGGCCAATGAGTGATGAGCTTTTAGTGAAGCTTCGCGGTATTGCTAAGGACTACAGGCGCGGCACAGAGACCGTGCATGTATTGCGCGCGCTAAATCTGGACATTCCCGAGGGAGACTTCCTGGCGCTGATGGGCCCGTCGGGCTCAGGCAAGTCGACCCTTCTGAACCTTGTCGGCGGATTGGACCGGCCGACTGCGGGCACGATCGAGATCGCCGGTCAGCGGACAGATTCGATGAGCGACGCAGCGCTGGGCCGCTGGCGCGCCAGGAACGTCGGGTTCGTCTTTCAGATGTACAACCTCCTGCCCGTATTGAGCGCCGAGCGGAATGTCGAGTTGCCGCTGCTGCTCACGTCTCTCTCGGCGAGCGAGCGACGCAAGCGTACTCAGGCGGCGTTGTCCCTGGTCGGCTTGAGCGACCGGGCCAAGCACAAGCCGCGCGAGCTGTCCGGCGGTCAGGAGCAGCGCGTGGGTATCGCGCGCGCCATCGTCTCGGACCCGATGTTGCTATTGTGCGATGAGCCCACAGGCGATCTCGACCGCAAAGCGGGCGATGAAATTTTGGATTTACTCCAGGCGCTGAATCGGCGACAAGGCAAGACGATCGTCATGGTGACGCACGATCCGCACGCGGCGGCGCGAGCAAGACGCGTGCTGCACCTGGAGAAGGGTCAACTCGACCGTGAAGCGGCTTGAGTCCGCCGCAATACGAGCGCCGCGACTCGCGCTGCAAATGATGCTTATGAAATACCTTCCGCTGCTCTGGGCCAACCTCAATCGCAAGCCTCTGCGCACCACCCTTACGCTGCTGTCGATCATCGTGGCGTTTCTGCTGTTCGGCATTCTCGAAGCGATGCGCTTCGCGCTGTCAGGCGCCGTGGGTCTGGCCGGACAGGATCGGCTCATCACCCTCAACAAGGCCTCAATCATTCAGAGCCTGCCTGCAGGCTACGAGAACCGCATTCGCACCGTTCCGGGCGTCAGCGTCACGTGCTCTCACAATTGGTTCGGGGGCGTCTATCAGGAGGACCGCAATCAGATCGGCGCGATCGCCGTCGAGGCCGCGTCGTTCTTCGAGGCTTATCCGGAACTGCGACTGATTGCAGGAGACAAGCAGGCGTGGCTCGCCGACCGCAGCGGTGCGATCGTGGGGCGGGACATCGCCGCGCGTTTCGGCTGGAAAGTCGGGGACGCGGCGCCGATTCGCTCGAACATATTCACGCGCGAAGGCGGCGGAAACACATGGGAGATGACGATCTCCGGCATCTACGAAATCCAGAACGGCGACAACAACGCGCTGTATTTTCACTACGAATATTTCAATGAAAGCGTTGCCTCGATGTTCGGGCGAGACCGCATCGGCTGGGTCGTAGTGCGAATCGCGGACCCGGAGCGATCTGCCGACGCCGCACGCAGCATAGACGCCCTGTTCGCGAACTCCTCCGCGGAGACGCGCACCACGACTGAGAAAGCGTTCGTGCAGGGCTTCGCCAAC
>DATAFY010000584.1:0-3091 GCA_036257205.1 Steroidobacter sp.
CCGACGTGTTCAAGGCCAAGCCGTATTTCCTGTCGGACGAGTTTTCGCTCGTCGATGCGACGATTGCGCCCATATTATGGCGGCTTGCGCGTTGGGAGATCGACATACCGCCGCCATCGCAAGCGATCACTAGATATGCAAACCTGCTGTTTGCGCGCCCCGCATTTCGGCAGAGCCTTTCGCGGGTCGAGCAAGAGATGCGGCCTTGAGCCGCCGAGTCCGCGAACGTTGAGCTGCCTATGGCTGATGCACCTCTAAAATCCCGCAGGCCGTACTTGCTACGAGCGATGCACGAGTGGATTAGCGACTGCAACCAGACGCCGCACATCGTCGTGGATGCGTCTATGCAGGGCGTCGAGGTGCCGCATCAGTACGTGCAGGGCGGGAAAATCATCCTTAACGTCAGCCACGGCGCGGCGAGCAGTTTGAATCTAGGGAACGATTTCGTGCGCTTTCGAGCCCGTTTCGGGGGCGTCGCATATGAGGTCGTCGTGCCGATTGCAGCCGTGCTTGGCGTGTACGCTCGCGAGACGGGGCAGGGCATGATCTTTTCCGAAGCCGATGCCCCGCCGCCTGAACCGCCTTCCACGCCGCCAGGACCTCATGCGTCCGGATCGGACCAGCCAAAGCGCTCGAAGCCGACCCTCAAAGTCGTCAAGTAGAGGTCAGTCCAGAATAGTTTAGTGACCGGGTCGCTGGCGCTTGTTTATGGATTCAAGCGAGTGGCTCGCCATTCACCTGCAGTGAAGCCTCCGGCTTCGCTCGCGATGAGCGCGCGCGTCCATAGTGCGCGATCATGGATGCGACTATCGCCCTCGCTCCACAGCTCGATGCTTTCGATCCACAGCCGATGACCGCCCCACTGCGGCGGCCGGGGTACATGGCCCTGGTCGGCGTCGGACGCCACGTTGAACTTCGCGGCCGCTGCTCTCACCTGCTCCAAGAGCGCGGCGCGCGAAGGCAGCGGCTCGCTCTGCTCACTCGCCCACGCGCCGATGCGACTGTGCAGCGGTCGGCTGGCGAAGTACTCATTGCTCTCTGAGTCAGGCGATTTGAGGACTGGGCCTTCGATGCGAACTTGCCGGTGCAGCGCGTCCCAGTGGAATACCGCGGCGGCGCGCGGATGCTGCACCAAGTCACGTCCTTTGCGGGAGTTGAAGTTCGTGAAGAAGACGACAAAGCCGTCCTCAACGGAAAAGCGCTTGCAGAGCACGACTCGCGCCGAGGGGCGGCACTGCGCGTCGACTGTCGCGAGCGCCATTGCGTCAGGGTTAGGCTGGACCCGTCGATCGCGGGCCTCCGAGAGCCATTTCGCGAACAAGGGCAGCGGATTGGACGGCAGCGGCTCGGGCAAGAGTTCTTCGGCCATGAGTGGTGTCGGCAGGTTGAGCGAACGCGACATTATGCCTCCGGCTGCGCTCTCGGGCTGCAGGGGATTTGGGGTGGATCAAAGGATTGGGGAACGGATCGCCCGCAAGGAGACCGATTGCCTAGCGCCTCGCGCGAAAGTCCGCGGTGAGATTGAGGGATATCCCGCCGAGCGAACGCTCGCCTTGCGCCATCGCCTGCACGTCAGTAAAAGGGTTCGCGCAAATGTTGCAGACGCCGCGACCGCATCATGACACTTGAGCAACTGCGCACCCGACTCAGTGCGCTCGATCGTGAACTAATTGCGCTCGTGGCGGAGCGGCAAAGGTTGAGCCGCGAAGTGGCCGAAGCGAAGCAGGCGCAGGGCCTAGGCACCCGCGACTTCAACCGCGAACGCGAAGTGTTGATGCAGGCGCGCCTGACTGCGGAGTCGCTAGGGTTATCCCCGCAGCTCGCCGAATCAGTTCTGCAGCTGCTGATTCGCGGCTCCCTCACGACGCAGGAACGCATTCGAATCGCCGCCGGAGGGCGCGGCAGCGGGCGCACGGCCCTTGTCATCGGCGGGGGCGGCAAGATGGGTCGTTGGTTCACAGAGTTTCTCAGCTCTCAGGGGTACGCCGTGACCGTGGCGGATCCGGCCGGCCCGGTGGAGGGATGCTGCTACGTAGAAGATTGGCGGACGACCGTTCTCGACCACGACATTATTGTTGTGGCGACGCCGTTGAAGATCGCCAACATGATCTTGAGGGAGCTTGCGGATCGCCGCCCTCGCGGAACCGTGTTCGACATCGGCTCGCTGAAAACCCCGCTGCGTGAGGGAATTCGCGCCATGCAGGAAGCGGGCTGCCGGATCACATCCGTTCATCCGATGTTCGGGCCCGATACAGAGCTGCTCTCCGGCCGACATGTGATCTTTATCGATCTGGGCGACAGCAAGGCAATCGAGGAAACACAGTCTCTGTTCGCGTCGACGATGGCGCAGCGCGTGGTGATGAGCCTTGACGAGCACGATCGTCTGATCGCATACGTGCTCGGGCTCTCGCACGCGCTGAATATCGCGTTCTTTACGGCGCTTGCGGAAAGCGGCGAAGCCGCACCGCGTCTCGCTCAACTCTCTAGCACCACATACGACGCGCAGGTGGATGTCGCGACGAGAGTCGCCGGTGAAAGTCCGGTGCTGTATTTCGAAATTCAGCACCTCAACGAGTACGGTCGGGAGTCCCTGCTGGCTCTGCGTCGAGCCGTTGAGCGGTTGTGGGAAGCGGTCGATGCGGGCAACGCTGCTGATTTCTCGGTCATGATGCAGCGCGGTCGCGAGTATCTGGCGGGCCGCGTCCGGGATCGCTGATGGGGACACGCGATCTCGAGGCTGAGATACGCGAGTTGCGGGCTCGTATTGCGACGCTCGTGGGCGAAGCGGCCGCGAACGAGCGGCTCCTGAAGCGCAGTCAGGAGCGGGAGCTGGAGCTGCTCAAGGCGGAGAACTTGCCGCAGTTGTTCGAAGCCCTCTGCAAGGGATTGAAGGTCTCGTACGGGCTCGAACGCGTCACTCTACTGCTCTGGGATCCTCAGCACGAGATTCGGCACTTGCTGATCGCTGATCATTCGAACGCGGAGGACTTCACAGAAGTGATCTTCGCCGACAGCATCATCGAACTTGCTCCCCAGTTCGTCTCCTTTCACAAGCCCTGGCTGGGCCCGTATATGGGATGCGATCACCAGC
>DATAFY010000052.1:0-9504 GCA_036257205.1 Steroidobacter sp.
CTGGCGCACGCTTACACGCCGCCCCTCAGCGCCGGCGCCGACATGCTCATGGAGCCGATACGGTTGCCCCTTCCGGTCGCGCGCACCCGAGCGCTCGCCGCCCAGGTAGAACGGGCGGTGCGGAAGCTTGCACAGCGGTATGACGTGGCGGTCGCGCGGCGCTTCATCCGCGAAGGCGAGCCGAGCGATGTCCTGGCGGACCTCGCTCGTACCCAGGCCTTTGACGTGCTGGTTATCGGAGCCGTGTCGCGAGGACTGTTGTCGCGTCCGGTGATCGGCAGCACGGCCGAACGCGTCATCGATCGGGTTCAGTGCGACGTCTTCATCGTCAAGCCTGCGGGATTCAGAGCGCCCGTGGAACGAACCGCGGTGCATGGCCCTGCGACGCCAGGAAGCGGCGGCGCAGTACCGCCATCGCGGCGAAGTCGAGGGTCGGACGGCCCGACACCTCGCAATTCTTTGTCTGATCACCGCCCGTCGCGCTGCTGACGGCGAATTCGTACAAGTGCGTAAATTCCCGGCTAAACGGCGAGCTGCGGCTCGCTAGAGTGACGTTTGGGTTCAAGGAGTCCTTCATGTACAAGAAAATTCTGGTTCCTGTTGACGGCAGTCCGGCGTCGAAGCGCGGACTCGAAGAAGCTGTAAGGCTCGCAAAAAGCCTGAACGCTTCGTTGCGGCTCGTTCACGTCGTCAACGAGCTCGTGATGGATACGGCCTATGCGCCGGCGCTCTATGACGAGCGCGTGATCGAAGCGCTGCGTGCAGGCGGCCTCAAGACACTGGAAGAGGCCGAGGCGTGGGTCGTCTCGCAGGGGCTCAAGGCCGAAACGCAGCTTGTTGAAACCATCGGCGGGCGCGCCGCTGATCTCATCGTTGAAGAGGCCCGACAACACCAGGTCGACCTGATCGTCATGGGTACACATGGGAGGCGGGGCGTACGCCGTTTGGTGATGGGAAGCGATGCGGAGTTGGTGCTCAGAAGCTCGCTCGCGCCCGTGCTGATGGTCCGCGCAAGCGACGCATAGCAGTGCATCAAGTCGAACGGCATGGCGCTGTATGGCGCAAGGCGGCTGCGCTGGCGCTATTGTGCCTCGGGCTCGCCGCGATCGCCGCCTCCGACACGCTGCATGCGGCGCTCCTTGGCGCGCTCGTGGAAGGCAAGGCTTTGATCGCGGCTCATCCCATCGGCGGTGCGGCCTTCTTCGTGCTCTTCTCTGCAATTTCAGCGATGTTCGCCTTCGTATCGAGCGCGGTCCTCGTGCCGGTGGCCGTGCTCGCGTGGGGTGAATCGATCAGCCTGCTGCTGCTCTGGGCGGGTTGGATTCTCGGCGGCGTATTGGCGTACCTCGCCGCGCGGTATGTCGCTCGACCGATCGCACGTTCGTTCGTCTCCGAGGGCGGCATGCGCCGACTCGAAGGTCGCGTCCCGCGGGACGCCTCGTTCATCTTTGTCGTGCTGTTGCAGCTGGCGCTGCCTTCGGAGATTCCAGGATACGTCCTAGGGCTCGCGAAATATCCTTTCTTTCTGTATTTGTGCGCGGTTGCGCTCGGTGAGGCTCCCTACGCGCTCGCATCCATCTATCTCGGGGCCGGATTTGTGAAGGCGCAGAGCGGTCTTGTGCTCTTGATCGGCGTGGGACTTGCGGCGGTGAGCATCGCCGCCTTTTATGCATTACGTGGGCACGCCGAAGCGCAGAAGCGTCGGCCAGCCGCCCTCCGCCTCGGCCGTACGGGCATCGGGCGCCGGTCGCAGTTGTTCTACTTCAAAAGGCGATTCGTCGAGAGCGGCAGGGCGCGGCGACTCCCTCCTTTGGCGGAGCTGGATATGGCGAGCATTCACGCTGCGCAACTCGGGGAGCGCAAGGCGGTTCGGACAGTTCGTTCGAACGTGCAGTCGCACCGGGCTTGGTTTGCGGCGGCTCTGTGCGGGGCGCTGCTCGCGCTCTGGGTGGAGTCCGCCGCTGGGCAAACCGCGCGAAGCATGGAAATCATCTAGCGTACGCTCAAGGCTGAGCCGAATGTCGAAAACGGCGCGGCTCTGTACCGCAACAACTGCGCTTCCTGTCACGGGCAAGCCGCCCGCGGCGACCCGAATAACGCAACGCCGGTGCTCAGCGGAGAAGTGCTTTCGTACCTCATCAAGCAGCTCGCCGACACGGCCGAAAGAGATCGAACGATCCCGGAGATGCACCGGACGATGCACGCACGGATCTGAGTACGCCGCAGGCCATGCGCGACATCGCGACCTGGCTGCACACCCTGCCGCCGGAGCGCTCGCCTGAGACGTCGGCGACGGTTCGAATCTGGCGCTGGGCGCGGAGATCTTCCGCAAGACGTGCGCACAGTGGTCATGGCGTACAAGGGGAGGGCGAAGAGCGCATCGCTGCGCCGGCGCTGCAGCATCAGCACTATTCCTATCTGTTGAGCCAGTTGCGTCAGCTGGCCGTCGGACACCGCTACGCGGTCGATATCAGCGTGATCAGGTGCTCGAAGCGATCGACCTCGACTCGCTGACGGCGATGGCAGACTACGCTTCGCGCCTGCCGTCCCAGCCGCCGGAGCCGATCGCGACCCGCTGAGCTGCGGTCTTCTGGAGCGTGCAAATGGGCCGCTTGCCAGGGCGTGAACACAGGCGCAGCAACTGCCAATCTGTATGCCGCGGCAACGGCGTCGTCCGGCTCCGCGAATGCGGGCCGGCGACGACCAAGTCGACTCGCTGGCGGATCGCCGCGCGCATAATCGATTCATACGCCGGCTCTTCCGATAAGACTTGCGTACGCACCGCGAGTCCTTGCGAGCGCAGCTTGCGCGCATGTGCATCGAGGGCTTGCGTGCGCTCTTCCACTAGCCACGCGCGGGAGCGTGCTAGCCGTTTCGTATCGAAGAACGGTCGTCCGCTCAGCGCCGGCTCGAAAGTTGCGTGATAGAGAATGAGCTGCGCGCCAAACGCGAAACTGAGCTGCGCAGCTCGCTTGAGCACCGTCTGAGCGCGCTCCTGATGCGTCGCGATCGCAGCGAGCATCGTCTGGAATTCCGTCATCGAAGATCTTCCATTGCACCGATCGCGCGTCACGAACGGCCGGCGCGTTATCACGATCTAGGATGCACCAACGCCTGATGCTGCTCAACAACCTGTCGGTTCCGCGGGCAGTCTGGCCTGGAACGGCGAGTGTTTGCTCGGCCTGAACAACCGGCGCACCGCCAGATCCTTCTGAGCATCCCATACGTCGCTTCTTGCATGCCGAGGTAGGCGTCCCCGAGTTCTGGCGCCACGATGATCGCGGGGGCCACTCGCTCAGCTCGTACACGACAGGTGCGAGATGACGAACGTCGCAGGCAGGAGCTGGTCCCACACCCCGCGAGGGCGGCGTATGCATCGACCAACTCAACCGCTGCCGGCAGTATGAGCGCGCCGTAGAGAAAATGAGCGCGCCGGTTGTAGTGATTGCGTTCGAAGCCAAGCAACTGATTCAGCCGGGCGCCTGAATCGCATGAAGCAGATGAAGCACAAAGAATGCGAACAAACACGCGTAGGCCCCGTTGCTGAAGGACAGCGTGCGGTGAGCCGCGATCGGCGGCGGCGTCGCGAACACCAGCGAGTCCTCACGGCTCACCGGAGTCACGGCGAGCGCGACCTAGACCACAAGGAACACGCTGGCAAGGCGGCGGGCGTTAACGCGTTTTCGCCGTCGCATTAGATGGGTTCTAAACAGTCTCAGGATCCCCATGCGCAAGTTTTTCACGCGCACAGTCGGGCGTCGCGCGTGGTTTCACGGGCGGCATTCAGCTTCCCCGTATTTATCGCAGGCGCGCCAGCTCTTCAGAATCGCGTTATGCCGGTCAGTATGGAGCGGACGCATGGCTCACAAGCAACTCATGTTCCAGGCGGCGGCGCGCGAGAAGATACTGCGCGGTGCGACGGCGCTTGCGGAGGCTGTGCGCATCACGCTCGGGCCGAAATCGAAGTCCGTGCTGATCCAGAAATCCTGGGGCGCACCGGTCGTCTGCAACGACGGCGTGACCATTGCCAAGGAAATCGATTTGGAAGATCCGGAGGAAAACCTGGGCGCGCAGATGTTGCGCCAGGCCGCCGAGCGCACCGGGGAGCTGGTCGGCGACGGCACCAGCACGGCGACGATTTTGGCTCATGCGATCTTCGCGGACGGCGTGCGCAATGTGACCGCGGGCGCGAGCGCGATAGATATCAAGCGCGGACTCGAGCGCGGCGTGAGAGCGGCCGTCGATGCGCTAAAAAAGCTCTCCAAACCGGTGGTGAGCCGCACGGAGAAGGCGCAGGTCGGGTCGATCGCAGCGCACAACGACGTGACCATCGGCGAGTTGGTCGCGCAAGCCATGGAGAAGGTGGGCGGCGAAGGCGTGATCACAGCGGAGGAGTCGAAGACCACCGAAACGACGCTCGACGTCGTGGAAGGCATGCAGTTCGACCGTGGCTACATGTCCCCCTATTTCGTGACCGACTCCGAGAAAATGGAAGCGGTGCTTGAGGACGCTTTCATCCTGCTCACGGACCGCAAGATCAACATCATGAAGGATCTGATCGCGCTTCTCGAGCAGATAGCGAAGAGCGGCCGTCCGATCCTCGTGGTGGCCGAAGACATCGAAGGCGAAGCCCTCGCTACGCTCATCGTCAATCAGATCCGCGGCGTGTTGAAGAGCGCGGCTGTCAAGGCGCCAGGCTTCGGCGATCGCCGTAGAGCGATGCTGCAGGACATAGCCGTTCTCACGGCCGGTCAGCTGATCTCCGAGGAACTCGGGTTTAAGCTCGAGGAGGTTGCGCTTGAGCAACTCGGGCGCGCCAAGCGCGTCGTGGTTGATAAGGACAACACCACTATCATCGGCGGCGCCGGCGATCGCACAGCGATTGACGCCCGGATCGCCCAGATCCGGCGGGAGCTGGACAAGGCGACGAGCGACTACGACAAGGAGAAGTTGCAGGAGCGCATCGCGAAGCTCTCGGGCGGCGTCGCCGTGATACGGGTTGGCGCGCCAGCGGAGTCTGAGATGAAGACGAAGAAGGATGCGCTCGATGACGCAATCAGCGCCGCGAAGGCGGCCGTCGCAGAGGGCATTGTCCCTGGCGGAGGTCTTGCGCTGTTGAAGTGCATCGCCGCGGTGTCCGCCGTCGAGCACGAGCTTGAAGGTGATGAGCGTACGGGCGTGCAGATTCTTAAGCGTGCGCTCGAAGCGCCGGCGCGGCAGATTGCGCTCAATTCGAGCGTAGACGGCGGAGTCGTCGTGAGCCGCATGCTGGAAACAGCGGGCAATGTGGGTTTCGACGCCGCGCGCAACCGCTACGTTGAGCTGTTCGAGGCCGGGATCATCGATCCGACCAAGGTGGTTCGCGTGGCGCTGGAGAACGCAGTGTCCGTCGCGAGCGTATTGCTGTTGACCGAGGCGACCATGACGGAGAAACCCGAGCGCAGGAAAGCGCCGGCAGCCCCCGCCGATATGGAAGTCTGATGACCTCATTCACAATGATCCGTAAGGAGGACCATATTATGAACATCACACGTTGGGAGCCCTTCCGCGAGATGGAGGACATGCTTCGGGACTTCACTCCTTGGTTCGGCCGCGGGCTGCGTCGCGTCGGCGGCGAAGTGGAAACATGGCGACCGCTGGCCGATATAACCGAGACCGACAAAGAATTTCTGATTAAGGCCGAGCTGCCCGAAGTCAAGAAGGAGGACGTCAAGATCACTTTGCAGGACGGGGTGATCACGATCAGCGGCGAGCGCAAGCATGAGAAGGAGCACAAGGATGCGAATGAAATTCGTGTAGAGAGCTTCTATGGATCGTTCTCGCGCAGCTTCTCGCTTCCTGAGAATGTGGATCCAGAGAACATCAGGGCCGAATCGAAGGACGGCGTGCTGCGCATCCATATTCCGAAACGCGAGGCGCCGAAAACGACCGCGAAGGCGATCCAGGTGCAGTAATCCGCAGCGGTTCGGGTGCGGCGTCACGGCGAAGGGCCGTTCCGGCCGCGAAGCTGTTCTCGCTATATGAGGAGCGCGCGAGGGCCAGCGTCAGTTCGCGAGGGAAGAAAGGCGCGAACCAGAAAATAGCCCTCGCGCCCGCCAGGGCGGGGCGAACGCGGAAGCCGACACGGGCGCACAGGGGCGGGATTCGCCTCGCCACGTCCAGCACTTGCCTGGCGTCGGCTGGCGAGCGCGGCTAGGTGCTTTGCGGCTCGCGATGTGGACCTGGGCTGACGCAGCTGATAAGTGCCGCCGCATCCGACCCGCGACGAGTAGTGCGCACCAAGCTGCGTTGCGTCAATGTTGCTGTGAATCCGGCGGAGTTGCTTGCGTGGCCGCGGTCGCTCGCGCCTCGCGGCGCTCCTCGCTTATCCTCGATCGAAAGCAGCGTGAAATCTCGCACGCGGCCCACGAGTGCGAGCCGGGATTGATTGCACTGCCGCGCGCACCAAACGTACCAGTCAACGCTCTGCGGAGGCGCCAGGATTAACGGCGCCGCAGATTCACGGACGCGCTGATTTCCTGTGCAAAGCGTCGAGCGTCGCGCTCGTTCGGCAACTGCGCCGCTGCGATCCTCAACACCGCGACTGTTTCGAACAGCGTCAGCACCATGTCTGTGCTGGCGATGCTGCCTGCGGCAAAGGGCAGCAAACTCAGCGACCATACGCCTGCCGCCTCCCACGGCCGCCTCAATCCGAGCCCAGCCGCGAGCAACGCAACGGTGAGGCCCGTCAGCACGTAAGAGAGCGCGCTCGGCAGGCGCACCGCCCATTCACTGCGGCCGAACGCGGTGATGCTGCCCGCAATCGCCCAATAGATCAGCGGCGGTTTTGCGTAATGTGGATGTTCGTCGTCTATGTGGGGGACGAGATAGTCGCCCGTGGCGAGCATGTTGAGGGCCATAACGGTGTAACGCCCTCATCCGGCTCCCATATGGAGCGCGCGCCCTGAAACGTAAATCCCAGCACGGCCATCCATATGACCAGCCCCCAGGCCATGCGTGCTGTGCGCACGCTCGCGCCGGCGATTTCCGGTGCACTAACCAGCGGGTGAGTTGCCTGTCGATCCACGACGCACCGCCTGGCCCCACAGTTGGGGTGTCCTGAAGCAAGTTAGAGCGGGAACAGTTCCGCCGTGCCTGCAAATTCTCCCGACTGGGTCCGGTTGCCTGTTGCGGAAAACGTGCAGGCCCAGGCGGCTGCGCACACGCCGCTGCCGCACGCCTTCCTCCACCAATGCTTTGACGAGAGTAGAAGCGCTTTTCAATCGGCGAACGTGCGTTCATGGCCGCACGTACAACTGCAAATCGAGCGCCTGCGGGTGAGTGAGCATCCAAAGCTGCCGGTCCGGCCGCGAGGCATTCGCCATGCAATGGGCTCGTCTTGTGGTTCTCTCATGAACTTCGGCGCGACCATCGCCGCCGATGAGTTGATGATGTCCGCGCAGGCGCAGCTCATCAAAGTCGATCTTGGCGGATGGGGACGTCAGTCGGCGACGAGATAGACAAAATGCGCATTTCTCGACAGCCTGACCGGCGAACCGCCGAAGATCGTGTATCTGGTTCCACCGCCGAGCCTCGCTACAATGCCGAAACCGCAGCCATGAGCCCGTTCTAGTCGCTCGTGACGAGCGACTTTCAAGGCGCTTGTGTGTCCAATCCCGAGACAGCAGGCCCGGAGGCCTAGGATGAGAGAGGACGCAAGCAGCAAGTCCGCTCTCCGGACGCCGGCCTGCCTTGTTCGAGCGTTTGGTTCCCGATTTCCGAGTCTCCTCCCACGCTGTGCGTCCGGACGCGGTCCCAGGCGGCCAGTACTGCATCGGGTGTGATGGCGAGCAGCGGATGGTCCGCCGTTCGATCCCCTGAGATGACTTCAACGGGGCCCGTTTCACTGCGAGGCGCGTAGAAGTTCGGATCCTGACAGCCGAACATGACGACGAGCGGACAACCGACGGCGGCCGCAACGTGTGCAGGCCCCGTATCGACCGAGATCATGCCTATCGCCTGTTCGCAAAGTGCAATCAATCGCTGCATCGGAATGTCGCCGGCGACGTCGAAAGCCGTCGAGGTGCGCACATGGTGCAGGATGGCCCGGTTCAATTGAGATTCGAACGCGACCCCGAGCAGCAGGATCGCGGCGTTGGGCGAAAGCGCGTGTATCCTGTCGATGACTTCCGCCCAGCGTTGTTCCGGCCAGTACTTCTTGTTGCGAAGCCGACGTCGTGAGCCAAGGCGCATCGTGCGTTTGTTGCCGGCCTGAATGAGAATGATGGGGCGCCGCTCGAGCCCTCGCTGTGCGAGCCATGTCCGCGCTTCGTCGCGCCACTTGGGCTGAGCCAGGAGTTTCGGGGCGACGCGCGGGGCCATAACAGAGGCACGGGTTTGGTCCAGCATCGGGGGCGTCGCCATTGCCATGCGAAGCAGGCAATCCACGTAGTGGCCCGGAATTGGCGGAAAATCGCGCTGACTGACGAACCACCGCGGATCGTAGCCCGCACGCCTGACGAGCTCGTGTGAGACCTGGTCCGTCTGGCAGATCCATACTGGACCCGGGCCTCTGGCGCGCAGCCGTTGCACGAACAACCACTGCTGCGGGTTGAGTGCATAAGGCAGCTGCCGGGTGTACAGCGAATAGATGCGCCCAACGTCAGGTTGGCCCTCTAGGAGGGGTCTGAGCCAGCCTCCGCACGCGACGTCGATCTGTGTGTCGAAACGCTGTCGCAGCGCGCGGATCAAGGCCGTCAGAATCACCATATCGCCTAGTGCGCCAAAGCGAACAATAAGAGGCCGCGAGTGGTTCATGGAGCGTATGAAGGTCCCTTCCGTGGACCGGAGCCTACGGTGAGATGCGAACTGTGTGAAGCACCCAGTTCAAAAAAGCGGAGCGATGGCGGATATATCGATATTGGAAACCTGGGTTGTTGGCTGTTCTGCGTCCGTACGGCAGTGAGCCCGGTCTGGGCGCCGCGTAAAACTCCTGGTGGCGGCTTGATCTAGGTCGCCTTGGGTCGTTTCTTGCGAGGACGTCAGCGTATACAAGAAGATTCTCGTTCCGGTCGGTGGCGGCGCGCAGAAGGCTGGCAAGCTGGCAGTAGCGCTTGACGGCGAGCTGCGTTTCTGCACGTGGCCTCTGGACGGTATGAGAGTGATCCGTGAATGGGACGCAAGGCGCCGCTATCCGCTATCCGCTTGCGGCGCCTTCGCCGCGCGCTCAAGCAGGGAAGTCACTTCTTCGTCCGCCGTCTGACCAAAGTCTTCGTACCAATACCCCACTGCCGCGAACGAAGGCGGCAGGTTGACGCAGACCACATCGTCTGCCTCCTTGCGCAAGTTGCGGTACGCCTCGCGCGATGAGACCGGCAGCCCGACAACCACCTTGCGCGCGCCGAGCTTGCGCGCTGCCCTGACGGCGGCAAGCATGCTGGCACCCGTCGCTGCGCCGTCGTCGATGAGAATGACCGTCCGTTGGTGCAGATCAATCGGCGGACGATCGCCGCGATAGGCGCGCTC
>DATAFY010000094.1:0-4044 GCA_036257205.1 Steroidobacter sp.
GGTGATCTTCATCACCGGGTACGGTGACGTGCCAATGACCGTGCGCGCAATGAAGGCTGGTGCGGCCGAGTTTCTGACCAAGCCATTCGACGATCAGGTGCTGCTCGATGCGGTCCACGCGGCCATCGAGCGCGATCGCGCGAGGCGTCGCGAGGCAGCGAGTCTCGCGGTCCTGAACGCGCGCTACCACGAGCTCACGGAGCGAGAGAGACAGGTCATGAAGCTCGTCGTGGCGGGACTGGTGAACAAGCAGATCGCAGCGGAGCTCGGGCTGAGCCTGGTCACCGTGAAGGTCCACCGCGGGCAGGTCATGCGCAAGATGCAGGCGAAATCGGTTGCCGAGCTGGTGCGCATGGCTGACCGGCTCGGCGTGTCCGGCGCCGCTTAGCGCGTTACCCGTTATACCAAGGTATAAGGGCGGCACGCTTGGGTGCAATGGGCCGGCGGCGCAAGGCGGGCTACCCTGGCTTCGTTCAATTGCGAGAGGCGAAATGCGTGAAGGCCCACTCGTCGCGATCGTGGACGACGACAAGTCCATCCGGAATGCGACACAAGATCTGCTGAAGTCGGCCGGCTTCTCCACCGCTACGTTCAAAGACGCAGAGAGTTTCCTGAGCTCGGCGAGTCGCGCCCGGGCGGCCTGCCTGGTCGCCGACATGAAAATGCCGCGTATGACGGGGCTCGAGCTGTATCAGGTGCTCGTGGCGTCCGGCCACGGCATTCCCACCGTCATCATCACGGCGCACCGGGAAGAGCTGACGCAAGCGCGCGCCCATCAAGCGGGAATCACCTGCTATCTCTACAAGCCGTTCGAACCGGACGACCTTCTCGAGTGTGTGCGCGAAGCGCTCGCGAAGTCCCAGCCGGGCTCCCCTATACCAAGGTCTTAGGCGACTACGCGATGCGCGAATCGCCGCATCACATTGCCTAGCAGCCGTATACCTCGTTGCAATGGCGCGCCGGCCGGGACGCGGTAACTTTGCACCATGACTTACACAGCCTCGCCACGATGGTTCCCGGACCTTCCTCCCGCTGCCTCCCCCGCAGAAGAGAGCGCCCGGCGTGGCGAGGCTTTTTCATCTCGTGCCGGCAGGAGTGGCAGGGGCCCGCACAGCCAGGTACAGCCAGCCGTCACGCGCCTGCGCTTCGACCATTTCGAGCTCGATGAGGCCGAGGCACGGCTGCTGCGCGCCGGCGAGCCCGTGGCGCTCGCACCGAAGCCCTTCGCAGTGCTTTGCGCACTCGCGCGCGCCCGCGGCAAGCTGATAACGAAGAACGCGCTGCGCGACCTCGTCTGGGGTCATCGCTTCGTGACCGACGCAGTGCTCAAGTCGACCATCAGCGACGTGCGTGCCGCGCTGGGCGATGACGCGAAGCAGCCGCGCTACATCGAGACCGTGTGGCGTCACGGCTATCGCTTCATCGACACTGCGGTCAGCTCGGCGGCGCAAAACCCGCCCGCCGCAGAGCGCAAGCAGGCATGCGCTCCAGACCATCCCGCTCTGGCAGCGCTGATGGCACTGTGCCGCGGCGACGCCGCGCTCGCCGACCTCATTCGCGTGGTCGCTGCCACGCTGGAGCATGATGCGACGCTCACAGCATTCCAACCGAATGCCGACGGTTCGCTGACCAATAGCCAGTAGCCGTGTCATACGCTGCAATCCCGGCAGATTCACGCGACGCTACATGCGCACATCCGAATTCAAGCTCACCTACGCGCTGTTGCTGGCCCTTGCATGCTTCAGCCTTCCCCTGCACGCCGCTGCGGCCGAGCCGGGCCCGAGCATCATTCCGCCGCTGCAGGAGAGACTCGGCTTGAGCGAGGGGCAGGTGCGCGGCGCGCTGGGCGCGTTGCTCATCTTCGTCCGCGAGCGGCTGCCGAAACAGGAGTTCGATCGCGTCTCCAGGAGCATTCCGAATGCGGACTACATCATGCGCGAGACGCGCCTGAACGGAATCGTGAACGGGCCTCTCGATGACATCGGCGACTACCAGGCCGCGCTTGCGAACCTCGGGATCGGACAACCGCTGGCCGCGCGGGTAGCGCCGGCCGTCGCTGAATGTCTCGGCGCCGCCGGGTTCCAGCAGGAGCGAAACATTCTCCTGCGCGTGATCTATTGATGTTGACTTGCGCAGAGGTACCGGGATGAGACGGATCGAGCGGTGGATCGGGTTGTGCGCTGTGGTCGGCTTGTCCGGATGCGCCACCGGCCTCGTGTCTTCGTGGCAGGCGCCCGACGCGGAGCCTTTCCAGTTGCGCGGCGAAAAAGTGGCTGCGGTGGTCATGGCGAGCGACCAGACGACTCGCCGTGCCGGCGAGCAGGCACTCGCGCGCGAGTTGTCGGTGCGCGGAGCCCAAGGCATCCCGATGTACACGCTCCTCGCCGATGCGCAGCCCGACGAAGCCAAGGCGCGCGCGGCGGCCGAGCAGGCCGGCATCGTGGGTGTCGTCGTGCTGCGACCGGTGCGCATCGACAAAGAGCTCTCGTCGACGCCCGCCAGCTTCTCGGGCCCGATGTATGGCGGACTGTGGGGCGGCTACCACGGGTTCGGCTGGGGCGCTCCGTGGTCGGTGCAGGGCGGCGAGCTGCGCACGGACACGATCATCATCATCGAGACGCTCGTGTATTCGATGACGCAGAACAAGCTGGTGTGGGGCGGGCAAAGCAAGACGAAGAATCCCGCCAATCTGGATCGCCTCATCAAGGACACGGCCGAGCAAGTGGCGGACGAGCTCGTGCGGCAAGGACTCATTGCGAAAAAGGCCAAGGGCTGACCGCACACGCTGCCAAACCTTCGAAGGAGACTGCTCATGAACAAGTTCTGCGTGCTTTCGATCGCTCTCTTGTTGGCTGCAACGGCGCGCGCAGCCGACGTCTTCGACGGCTCCAGGCCGATGGACTGCAAGCCCCTCCAGACTCACGACTGCCTGCCGACCGAAAAGACGTGTACGCCCCTCAAACCGGAAGCCGGCAAGGACCAGACCCTGCACGTCGACGTTGCAAGGATGTCGGTCAAGACCCCATTCAGGAACGATACGCTGCCCATCGCATCGTTCGGGTTCAACACGGAGTCGCTGGTGATCCAGGGAACGAGCCTCGAGGTGGTCTGGAGTGCAACCATTCATCGTACGAATGGAAAACTGATCGTCGCGATAACGGATCGCGAGGGCGCCAACGTCATCTTCGGCCAGTGCGCACTTTCCGGAGCGGACCGGTAGGCGACGCGCAGCGGCAGCAGCTATTGCTGCGACAACCACCGCGCGACGACAGCTTCAGCTCTGGAAAGCGCGGGCGTGCCGCGTGCTCCGCAAAGCCGATCCACCAGTGCGCCGAGCGCGCGATGATCTTCTGCCGTTGCGCTCGCGTGCTCGCAAAGTTCCCTGAGCGCCAGCAGCTCCGGCCACAGCGCTCCTTGTGTTCGCGCCTCCTGTATCGCTCGTCGGATCGACGCGTCGGCGTCGGCGTCCTGACCGCGTGCGCGCGCAATGGCGGCCTCAATAAGCAGGAGCTGCGGCAGATAGATCCGTTCCCCATAGGTGTTGACGATCTCCAGTGCCTGCCGCAGTTGCTCCTCGGCCTCGTTCCAGTCGCCGTGCAACACGAGCGCCTCAGCCACATATCCGAGCGTTTCACTGCTACCTGCGATCATCCCCAGCGCCCTGTTCTCCTCGTACGCCGCGCGAATCTCCCGAAAACCTTCGAGTGGCTTCCCGCGACGGGCGTCCGCCCAGCCGCGGAACCAGCGACATGCCGCCTTCCCCTGGGCGAGCCCGAACTCCTCGACGAGCGAATGCATCTCGTGGGCCAGCGCTGCCACACGATCCGCGTTGCCGAAGCGAATCTCACAGAGCGCGTCGTACCACATGGTAATCAACAGCGCCATCGGTTGTGTAAGCCCGCGCGCGCGGGTGTACGCCTGCCGCAGGCGCTCGCGCATTTCCTCGATCAAGCCGACGTGCGCGAGCTGAAAGCCGAGCATTGCGAGCACTGTGACCTCTGGATCGGCGATGAAGCCGATGAAGGTCTGCTGAGATGCCGCATG
>DATAFY010000141.1:0-6097 GCA_036257205.1 Steroidobacter sp.
TCACCTGCTCAGAGAAATCGATAGGAAGCGGTTCATCCCTCTAGTGGTCACGAGTCTCGACAAAGGCTCAGTCCAGTCGCTGTTCCGGCCGCAGGATATCCTGTGCTGGTATCGACCGACGCTTGACTATGCTGATCGGGACAGATGGATGCGGTACTGCCCGGTAAAGCGCGGGCCGCTGCGCAGAATATGGGCCTACCTGTTTGCGTCTGCAGCGGTGGTGGCCAATCTGCCGCGTCTGGCCAGAATGTTGTTGAAAGTGGCAACGGTTCGGCCGTCGATAATTCACGTTAACAACGGCAAGGAGGGTCTGCTCGCGGCGCGCCTACTGAGGATTCCGCTGGTTTGGCACCTGCACGGCGTATCCCCTGACATCAGGCGTATTTCCAATGCCGCTGCAACCTTCATCAGCATTTCAAAGCACATTTCCACGCAAGCCGTGAGGCATGGCGTTGCGGCAGAGCGCATCCTGGACATCCCTAATCCAGCGCCCGTATGCGCTCATGCACCTGTACGCCGCTCTGAGTGGACATCCAGATACGATCTTCCGATGCAGGCCGTCGTCCTTGCCCACGTGGGACGACTTGTCAGATGGAAGGGACAACTCGAATTCCTTGAAGCATTTGCCCGCATTGCCGACGAACATCCCTCTGCTGTCGCCTTGATCGTGGGCGATGATGTTGAGGGCTATAACACCGAATACCCGCGAACCCTTCGGCAGTTTGTTCATGACCGCCGCCTCAACGGCAGGGTCGTCTTCACCGGGCACGTCACAAACATTCTGGAGCTGATGTCATTCAGCGATATCGTCGTGCATAGCTCAATCGAACCGGAGCCTTTCGGTCTGGTCATCACGGAAGCAATGTCGGCCGGCGCGGCAGTGGTCGCCGCTCGCTTGGGCGCACCCATCGAAATCGTCGAGCATGGCGTGACGGGCCTGCTCGTGGATCCAACCGATCCGACGGAGTTCGCACAAGCATTGGGCTCGTTGGTGTCGAACAAGGAATGGCGGATGCAATTGGCGCGCGCGGGACAACGCGTGGCCAGAGAGAAGTATTCACCGCAATCATGGGCAAAGCAGATCGCGGCTGCGTACGAGAGCGTGGCTGCAGGCGCTGTCGCCAGCCGAGCCGCAGGGCGTGTCGCTCGATAGCTGCTTCGCCCGCCAGGGGCGTGAATAGACGGCCGCAACGCCGTCGCATCGCCCTCGGCGCCGATCAGATGTTTGCTGGCCTGGCGCCGCCCGGAATGTACGGCAGAATGAAACCGCGGGTCGTTTCCTGGCAATAACGATGGATGAGTTTTCCGATAGTTCCTGGAAGATCGCATTCTTGCTGCAGCTTCCGGCCGGAGCCACTGTCATTGTCGGCGGGGAGCCCAGCCATCCATGGTTCGCAGGGCTGCAGAGACTTGGCTATCGGTCAGTCGCCTTAGCGACCGCCTCTTCATCCGACTTACGCGCCGCAGCGGCCGTGCTCATCGTTCCGGGTTCGGAACACTCACCGCGAGTGTTGGATGAGATCGGGGTTTGCCTTGGCGCGGGCGCGCAGGTGCTTGCGTTTTTCAGGCACAGGTGGACTGCTTTCGGGGGCATCCGTACTGGGTTGCGAAATCTAGTTTCATCTCGCGCAGGCAGTAGGGAAGACGTTGCAAGCTCCATGCGCCGCCTGGGGTTTGTGGCGCCTGCGCCATGGTTGCCTCTGCCCAAGCTGACAAATTGCGAGGAGTTCGTTTCCCAGTCGGAGTCTGAGGAAATAGCCGCATCGATGGGATTGCGGAACGGATTCTGGATGTCTCTTCGTGGGCGCCTCCACGATGGCTTTGGCCTCTACGGTCACGCACCTGGTGCGGGTATGAATGCGCTGGCGCACACGCTTGCGCAAAAACTGGCGGACGAAGGAATCCGCTGTCGTTTGCGAGTGACGCGCTTCGATCTAAGAGAACGCGGCGCGCTGGTGCTGTTTCTCGCTGACGAGGCGAGTGAGCGGGCGTTTGTCTGCCGAGTCGTGCGCGGCGCCGCCGCGTACGAGCACTTGAGAAGGCATTGGGATCTGCAGGACGGCGTACGGCGCGCGCTGAGCGGTTCGCCCCGCATACGCGCCTTCGTGCCAGAAGCGATTGCAGCTGTGCAGATCAATGAACATAGATGTTGGCTGGAATCGCGCGCCCCTGGGACGGTGAGTTGGAGACTGCCGGAAAAACGCCGTGGCCGATTAGACGCGGGCATGATTGAGTTCTTGGCGGGGCTCGCACACGCTGCAGGCGTTGCGCGTGAGATCTGTGAGGCGGACATATCCCGCGAAGCCGGCATGTGGCGCAATCAAATCGGCGGAAGACTGGATGCAGAGTTGGCGAATCTTCTGAGCGAGTTGGTGCACCGATTGCGAACGAACGCAGTGGGCCGCACCGCTGTGTTCGGTTGGGTTCATGGCGACTATGGATACGGCAACGCGCTCGCCTCCGCTGACGACGGCAGACTCTGCTCGATTATCGATTGGGAGACCGCAGCGCCCGAGAGCTTCATCGGAGTTGATCTGTTCAACTTCCTTCTACAGCGAGCCAGGATGCGCCACTTATGCGGCTTACATGTCGCCGCCGCGCGCCTGATCCGTCAGATTCGGGACGGCGTCGTGGACGGTGAGATGCCTGGAGCTGGAGAGTTTATCGCTCGATTCGCGCCAGAGAGGACAATGCAATTGATGATACTGGGCGTGACGTTGTTGAGATGGGTCCTTCGGGAGCATCGCTACACCGTGTCCAACGGTCCGAGTCGCCGCGACTTGATCGGAGCGCTTGCGGAATTCGCAACAGCAACGCAGGGCGCCCTCACGGATCGCTAATGGATGCGGATGCTCTCGCTAATCGCCCGTTGCCCGACGGTGCGAGGCGCGCGGTGCGAAATGCTGATCAAGCGAAGTCACGGGCAAACACGAGATCGGCGTGGCGAACGCCGACTCGCGGATCCCGCGCGATATGAACGATGTCTCGCAGTGCGAAGTCCTGCGAAGCCAGGAAAGACACGACTGCGGCGAATGTGGCGGCGCCTTCGAACCTTTTCGCGACGGATGTCTCGACAATGAGAAGATCCGTCCGTCTGAGCACCTCGGTCGCACCGCGCAGCACGTTCAGTTCGAAGCCCTCAACGTCAATCTTCAAGAGCAGGGGCTGTTCAAGGGGTACGCCGCGAATCGCTTGATCCAGCGGCAACACGCGAACGCGCCGTTCGCAGCCCTCGCGCCCGGTGGCGCTCAGCGCCGTCCGCGGCAAAAGTGAGCTCTTGGCCCCGTCGCCGACCTCAACACGCATGGTCAGTTCTTGGGGTGCATCCCCCAGGGCGACTGGAAGGTGCACGCCGGGACGGCGGGAGAGGAGAGTCTGAATGCCCTCGAAGAACTCCTCGACCGGCTCGATCAGGACGAGGTACGCATCCGGATAGGCGTTGTAAAGCTCCGGGGTGCCGTCCGCCACGCCGACGTCGATCACGGTCCGCGGGCGGACGGGAAGAGTTGATAACCGCTCCCATCCGACGGTGCCCTGTCTTTCGCGCAGGTGCTCTTCGCGCAGCACCATGTAGCCCAGCGCGCCCGCCGCTTTATCCATTAACCGGCCGAACATTCGTCCTCCTGTATTGCGTTGGTTGTGCGCACGGGCTCGAGTCGCCCTGCGCGCATGCGGTAGGCCTCATCCGCAGCGTTGCGCAACGCTGGCTGGTGCGAGATCGCCAAGATGGTGACTTCGCCCCGTAGACGCACCAAAGTCTCGCAAATGGCGGCCTCTGTTGCCGGATCAAGCGAGGCGGTGACCTCGTCCAGTATCAACAGGGTAGGACGCGTGACAAGCGCGCGCGCGATGGCAATGCGCTGTCTTTGTCCTCCGGATAAGCGTGCGCCCCGTTCTCCCACTTCTGCATCGAGTCCTTCGGGTATGCGCGATACGAAATCCCAGGCGCCCGCCAGTCTGAGCGCGCGCTCCACGTCCGCATCCGTCAGCGATGGGTCCCCCAGGGTCACGTTTCGCCGAATGTTGTCGTTGAGAAGGAGCATCTCCTGTGGGACGTAGCCCAATTCAGATCTCCACGCTCGCAAATCGAGCGTCGAGAGGTCGCGTCCGTCAACCAGGATCTGCCCGCCTGTAGGTTCATACAATCCGGCGATCAGGTCTGCAAGCGTGGTTTTCCCGCAGCCCGACTCTCCTTCGATAGCCGCCAGACGACCGGCTCGCAGCTTCAGATTGATGTCCTGAAGGACAGAGCGGTCGTCGTATGAAAAGCAGACGTGGCGAAGCTCCACGCCCTCGCGAAGGCGGCCAGGGGGGGAGCCATCGTGCAATACCTCGCATGCAGCTTCTGCTTTTTCGATGCGATCTAGCAGGGACCAGAAGGAGGCCTCACCCACCACAAGGATCTGAAAACGGCTCTGCAGCGTGTTGAGGTGTTGCAGAATCCGGTAGAACATGAATGCGAGCACCATCACCGTAGGCAAAGGGAAGTCGCCGAGCTCAAAGAGCAGGTAGATGCTCGCAGCCAGGAGCAGGGTCAAGGCGGGCTCCTGGAAAAAACGCAGATTCTCGGCCGCGTACATGGCGCGACGGGTGGCATCGTCGAGCTCGTCGATGCTCTTGCCGAAGATAGGCTCGATCAGGCGCTCACGCGCCATGGCCTTGGCGGGTTTTAGGCTCTGCAGAATATCGACCGTCGCGGCTGACAGCGTCTTGGCGACGCGCACCTGATCGGTTCCGGCCCTGCGGCTGATTTTCACGAAACCTTTGAGCAAGAGCAGTACGACTGCGCCGCATATCAGCGAGAAAATCGTGATCCGCCACGAGATCAGCATCGACAGGATCAAATACATTGTGACGGGAAAGAGGGCGGCCATAATCTCGCACGCCTCTCTATACGCCCCGCCGGCGTGTGTGGATTCGGTAGCCATGGCGTTCGCCCAGGCGCCCGTCCGCTCCGCGACAAGATGGCGCCATCCGGCGCGCAGCAGAGAACGCACGAGGCGAAGCCGCAACTCACGTATGACTTGAATATGTGTGAGACGCACTTGCGCCATGGCGAGACGCAGGACTCCCGATTTCGCGAGGATCGCAATGAAGAGCACGGCAAGGAGCGCCGGCAGCGTGGTTGTCAGCCCAACGGCCTGTAGAGCTTGTGCGATGTACCGCGAAGGTCCTTCGACCTTCCCGCTCGCGCGGTCTGCGAGTTGCAGTACGGGCACGAGAGTCATCACACCGACGCCCTCCAGCAGCCCCGCCAAGCCGAGGAAAATGATCGCTGATAACGTGCGGCCCTTGTGCGCCCCGAAGAAGAAGCCGACGAACTTCAGGGTGGAGCGAGGTTGTGCTGAAAGCTTCGTCATGCGGCGTCTACCGGTGCGGCAGTGGGTTCTTGTGCATTGCTTCGGCGCGCGCCCCGGAAACCAATGACCCTGGCCGGATTGCCTGCGAGAATCGAGAACGGCTTGTATTCCTTCGCGCTCACCACCGCTCCGGCTGAGACGATACACCCTTCCGGGAGCGCCACGCCTGGAAGTATGAAAGCGTTTGATCCGATGAAGACATTGTCCCCAATGATCACCGGCTTGTGGGACTGTCCCTGATGGACCACCGCAGCTTCCGGATCATCGACGTTGTGATTGACGCTCCAGATCTTCACGCCCGGTGCAGTGGTCACGTTATTGCCGATTGTCAGTCCACCGAGCGCCTGCAGAAAGTTATCGTAGCCGATGGCGACGTTGTCTCCGACTTCCAGCAGCTCCATCGACCGAAACCTGCATCCTGCGAGCACCTGCAGATTCTTGCCTGCCGAGCGCAGCCGCGGCGCAAGATAGCGTGCGCGCAACCCGACCCCGAAGGGTCCGGGAATCTGCCAAATCAGCCAATAGCCGTAATAGGGCCGTTCTTTAGGGTCCATCAGGTCCCAACGAAGGCGACGCAGGAGCATCGTCCAAGACTGACGGTTTTTCATCGAAGGGTCTCCAAGGCATCCAAGAACGCCTCACGGCGCAGATTGTGCGTTGCGTTTGCGAGCATGGCCGGCCAACGAGGCGATGCGCCGCCGCGCCCAGGCCGCTGTCCGGGTCGTCAGGGGAGCTGT
>DATAFY010000195.1:0-4648 GCA_036257205.1 Steroidobacter sp.
GGGACGGCCGCATTTGGGTTGCTTGGATCGACAAGCGCGACCTGAAGATAGCCAGAGAAAGCGGGCGAGAGTACGCCGGCGCCGCCGTGTACTACGCGTACTCGCAAAATCGTGGCGAGTCCTGGCAGGGCGACTTCAAACTGGCCGATCACAGCTGCGAGTGCTGCCGTATTGCGTTCGCCGTGAACACCGAAGGGCGAGTCCTCGCCATGTGGCGGCATGTTTTCGCCGGCCCGGAGCGCGATCACGCCGCTGCTGTGCTCGACATCGCGCGGCCTCCCACGATCGAGCGGGCGACCTTCGATGGCTGGCGGGTCGACGCATGTCCGCATCACGGCCCCGGTCTTGCGGTGACACGCGACGGCGTCCGCCATGCAGTCTGGTTCAACCAGGTGCGCGGTCAAGGCCGAGTGTTTTACGGACAACTCTCGAGCAACGGTCCCGCTCACGTTCTCGAGCTGCCCCCGGGCGCGAGTCATGCAGAGATCGCAGCAGAGGGTGACGTGGTGGGGATCGCCTGGAAGCGCTTCGACGGCGCGAACGTACGCCTCGAGTCCTGGGTGTCGCAGGATGCAGGCATGACGTTTGCGTCAGGACCGACGCTGCGGACGCAAGGCGACTCAGATCAGCCGCGGCTCGTCTCCGATGGACGCGAGCTTGTAATTGTTTGGCGCCGCGAAGAAGGGGTGGCGGTACAAAGGCTGTTGCCCGCCGCTGCGCCCGCGCTGGCAGAGCCGCCGCCGCAATCGCCGCTGCGGCCGTTTGAGCGAGACACGCTCGCGCACATCGAGCGCAGCCATGCGGGTGAAGCGTTCTGGCTCGTGCTGTGGGACATGGAATGCACGTACTGCTTGAAGTCGCTGCAGAACTTCGCGCAGGCGCAGCGCGAACGTCCCGCTCTAAAAGTCGTGACGGTCGCGACGGATTCGATCAGCTCGGCCGAAGCGCTCCGAAAGCGCCTGGCCCAGATCGGCGTCGTCTCGGAAGCGTACGCGTTCGTTGACGGGCCCCCTGAGCCCATACGTTTCGCCATCGATCCGGCCTGGATGGGCGAGAAACCGCGCGCCTATCAATACGGGCCAAATGGTGAGCGAGAATCGATCAGCGGGGTGATCAGCGTCGAGCAATTGCGCGGCGTGAGGTCGCAGGCTCGCCTGACGCGATGAAGCGAGCTTTACATCGGCGCTCTGGTCCATGCCGTGCATCTCGCTCGTTGCCCGGCGACCACGGCGCCGCTTGCGCGCTCTTAGATGGACGGCGTGATGTTCCAGCGGGACAACATCGGGGTTCGTTACGAGCGCGAGCGGGGGCTAGAAGCGAAACGCCAGCCTCCATAATGGCGACCGCGTCGATCATATCGATCGTGTAATGGGAAACTACAGTCTGGAGAACTGATTTTCGTTGGCAGTCGTCGTTCGTTCTCCGTGGTGGGCACAGATCTCGCGCGACGGCGACTAGCGCTGGCGATTGGCGCTCGTGTTCAGAAGGTTGGGCTGGTGACGGCGTACGTTAGTTCAACAGCCGCTTGTTCCCAATTGCTGCATTGGCGCTACGCGCCTTGCGACGACATCTCGGTGATGAATTCGTTAGCCTCGGCGATCGAGCGCTCCATGTCGCGGACGAGCGATGAGGTTTCTTTCTCGATGGACGAAAGTTCATTGCGAAGGCTGCCGATCGCCTGCGCGTTGAGATTGTGTTTGAGTGCGAGAACTTGGTCGTGGAAGAGCGCGAGCACCGGCTGCATGGAGCTCTCGGCGCGCCGCATCGCTTTCATCAAAGTCGCGTAGCGTCGGCGCGTCTGATTGAGCAGGCGCTCACCGTCGCTGCGCATGGAGGCGTTCGAATATTCCAGGAGCTCATCCTCCCACTCCTCGAACAGATCAGCGGCGACCTGCTCCACCGCGTTGATGCGATCCGTCGTTTGCTGGGCGCGTTGCTGGCTGCGCTCATACTCTCGGGTCACCCGATCGTAAGTGCGCTCGAGATCGCCTGCGTCCACTTTCACCAGCTTTCTGAACTGATCGAGCGCCGACGTGAACTGCTCCTTAGCCGATTCCTGCGCATCGCGCGTCTCCTCGATGCGATCCACCAGCACGTCGCGTTTTTCGATGCCGATGCTTTCCATCGCGCTGTACATCATGTTGCGGCACCCCATGAGGTGGACTGAAGCCAACGTCAGCACCAGCAATCCGAATGCGCGCATGCCGTCATAAGACGCACGCCTGTGCGTCGGTTCCGCAACGGGTGCGTTGTTCGTTGCACGTTGTTTGCCGTGCGCAGACGCATTGGGTCCAGCTCGGCAAGACGATGCGCTGCGGGCTGTGCCGCTAACCGCTCAACGGGCGCAGCTCAGACTCTCGTCAAGGACGCCACAGCGCAGAGCCGCAAGCCCAGAAAGTAGGAAACGGTTCAACGCCGAGCCGTTGAATTCTTGGTTTCGGGCCAGCAGTCCCATCGGGCGGGATCGAGCAATGTTTGCTGTCAAAAGTACCGCATTGTTTGCGTTCATCGTCGGAGCCTTGTTCACGGGTTGCGCGACGACGAGCAGCAAACTGACTGAAGAAGTGAAGAGGCGCGAGGCGACGATCTGGGCGGGAAGTTCGCGCGAGACGCGCAGGCGTTCGCGAGCGAAACGCACGATTTCAGGTGCGTCGTCGAGGACCGCGATGCGGACAAGGACGAGGTCCGCTACGCGTTCCATGAGCTGTCCGATCGTTATCACGAGCTGCGCGAACAGGTCGATCGGGTGATCAGCCGCGAAGCGGAGATTCGGTTCCAAGATCTCACGCAGGCCTATCTCGACATCGAGGGCGAAATGACCCGCGACGAGGGTCGACTTGCGAGCGACTGAGTGGGTCGCGCCCTGATCAGAACCAGCCGTAATTGAAACTGATGCTGATCCGCCGCCCATCTCGTGTGTTTGGCGGCACCTCGTGGCGCAGCCAGCTTTCGAACAGGACGACGTTGCCGGCCTGCGCAGGGATGATGACCCACGTACGTCGCTCGGGCGGGCTGTTCTGCTTGCGCGGCGGAGCGGCCATAAATCGATCGAGCCGCGGATCCTCGAACTTCAGTCCGGGGCACCCCTTCGGCGTCTGAACGTAATACGTGCCGCTGATAGTCGAGAGCGGATGCAGATGAAGTCCATGCGCGACATGCTGAGGCATGATGTTCACCCAGCAATCCGTCATTGTGAGCTCGCGGCCGGCGAGGTCGAAATCGAGCGAGCGCGCGTACGCCAGCACATGGCGATTCAGTTTCTTCTCGAGCAGGGCGAACGTCGGCGACATCTGATGCATGTGGCTCGCTGAGTTGTATGAGGTATAGCCGCCGGGATAGTTCTTCGCCGACCAGCGCCGTCCTGCCTCATCGTCATGTTGGAGCTGTTCGCATTCGCGCAGCAGACGGCCATTGAGCTCTCGCCAGCCGGAGGCCTGCACGCGCGCGGAGTAGACGAGCGTCGGGAAGTAGGTGTGCAGCGGCATTGATTTCTCGGGTGTGCGTTGTTCGTTGTGCGGTTGCCGTCCTTGCCCCCGCCCCGCGCGAGCAGAGGCGCTAGGAGTTGCGTGCTGGAGCAGGTGTTGCAGGCATCGCTCGAAATTGCATCTGGCGAAGACACGCGCGACTATCGATTGGGATAGTCGATGTACTTGAGAGTCGCGATCCCCATGACGCCATCACAGCGCTCAGGAGACACGCTGCAGCAATGAATCCTCATCATAGCGCTACGATCGACCAGCCGCGTGGGTTCTCGCACATCGGTTGCATGGATTTGTTAGCGGTGCATAGCCGCCTCTGCGATCTCTTGAGCTCTGCTGATGCTGATTCCTTCATGGAAATCCACCGAAAGCGGATGACTGGTCTTCTCGAGGATGATTCGGGGCCGCGTTTTCCCGGGCTGGGGATGAACTTCAGTCCTTAGAGCGTATGTCTTTTCGTAGTACGGGAGGTAGTTGCACAACCACCCGAAGTACCTGTCGCTCGTATCTGGATTGTCGTACGTCTCTACGTAGCGATTGAAGTTCTTCTCGCTCAGTGAGACCCATACGCCCCACAGGAACGGCTGCTCGACGCCGTGAATGGGAATCTCGAGGCCGACGCGGATGAAATAATGCGTCCCATCTGCGTCGTCGTACTTACACAGGTCGCTTCCAAGGCTACCCGCCTGCTGGACCTCCTTCGTTTGCTCAAGGTAGGGATCCGGAGCAGCGAATCCGAAACTCGGCGACCCTTCGTGCATCTTCCCGCAACATGAACACCTAAAGCTCAAGATCGCTGCCATGGTTCTGCACCGCTACGCCCCGCTTGAGTCGCGAGGTAGCCAAGAAACGCAATGAATGGACCGAAAATATCTGATTCGCCGATGACCGGCACTAATGAGACCAGCCACAGCAACGAGCGGGTTCGCATCGACGTTGCCAAGCAGCCGCCGTTGAGGGTTAGTGGCGCGCGCCCTATCGACCGTGTTGCTATGTGGCATATCGTCACGCGCTGCAGCACCTTGCGTGGCTTTCGCGTCGGCAGAGGATTTCTCGATAAGACATCGATGACCTGGCCGAACTTCCTCGATCGAGGAGAATAAAGAGTTGAACGCCATTGAACTCAACTTCTAAACGCTCCCAAACCCGCCCTGTTTAGAAGCGGCGGG
>DATAFY010000288.1:0-5465 GCA_036257205.1 Steroidobacter sp.
GGTCGCATGCTCGATGGCCGCATACAGGCCGAGTTTTTCGCAAAAACAACCTCGCACCTGCGTATCGAGCGTCAGATTGCGCGCATCGCCGGAATACGTGTGCTCTGGATCCCACCACTTCGCGATGTCGGCGAGCGCCGCGCCGCACGCCGCGCTCAGCCAGATCGCCCGTCGATGCAGCGCCGTGACGGCTTTGCTGATGGCCGCAAGCTGGTCCGCCATCTGGCTCACGAGTTCAGCCTGTCGACGCTCGTTCTCTTCGAGCGCGGCCACTCGCGCCAGCAGCTCGTCGCCGCTCGGTTCTGCGCCGTGGACAGTCCGCGCCTGCGGCGCAGCTCGTTTGGTCTGTTTCAACAGCTCCCGCGATACTTCAACGATCGAAGGAACGAGTTGAACGATTTGTAGCCAGGGAACGGCCATCGCTGGTGACTCGCGACTGTGAGGAATGCGTTCGCAGTATTCCTCAATCCCGCAGGTGAGTCACGGCGAAGACATCCAAATAAAACGCCCCGCCTCGGAGTGCCGCGGTGGGGCGCTTCGTTCGCACCCGGCAGGTTGCGAGCGCTTTCGACTTCGATGGTTAGGTCTTGTCATGGGCCATATATTCGGACTTGCTCAGGTATCCGTCGCCATTGGTATCGAGAGAGGCGAAGGTGTCCGACAGATTCTTATCGCTGGCCGCCTCGGTCTTGCTGATCTGGGAATCGGCGTTCTTATCCAACGAGTCGAACGTCGCGGTCGATTTCATCGTGGTGTCCCTCTTTGGCTGCTCCTGCGCCATGGCGCCGACGGACAGCAGCGTGGCTGCGAGCAAGGTGATAAGTCTGAACATGGTGATCTCCTGCAGTAATGGATGGTCGGCGCGCTGCGTACGCGCCCCGCAAGAACGCTTACCGGAATAGCGGGTTCCGACAGCCGGCCGCGTGTCGCCCGGCGTCGACATGGTTGTTGCTTTGCGGTGAAGGACAGGCGCAAAACGGGAGAAGCCGACAGGCTTGTCCGATAACCCGCACGTCGCGGCGTTTTCGCATCAGGCGGGCAGGCGCGCAGGATGGCTCGCGCGCGAGTAAGGCGCACTCGCGCGCGGCTCAAGCCAGCTCTGTTTGACCCGTGCCGCGCCCGTCGGATGAAGCCGGCAAGCGGTTGGCGCGGCGCGCGCGCAGCCGCGACGGCTGCGAAACTCGGCCTCATGGGCGATGGAATTCCCGCGGCCATGAGGCTCGCAAGCCCCGCTCAGATACGGGATGCGACACAAACGCACGGCGCCAGGCCACCAAGAAAGAAGGCGCGGTTCGACGATCGCACAGTCGTTTAGGTCGGCGCAGAGGATCCCAGCGGCGAAACGCAGCTCAAAAGACGTAGGTGCTACAGTCCGCTCACGGGAGGAGCAAACCATGACGGAAACACGCCGGCGGTGGTGTGTGACAGTGTGGGCGTCGGTCGTCTGTGCGAGCGCCGCGCACGCCGAAGCGTCCTTTGTCGATCCGGCGCAGCATGCGGCCGACGTATTCACGCTCATCGATGAGCGGCTCGAGCTTATGCAAGCCGTCGCCGCGTGGAAGTACGCCCATAATGCGCCGGTCCTCGATGAGGCGCGCGAGCGTGAGATTCTCGAGACTGCGGCGAGCCAAGCGGGCTCGCTGGGAATCGCAGTGCAGGCGGCGCGCGAATTGTTCGAGCTGCAGCTGCGTTGGGCGCGCGAAACTCAAGAGCAGCTCATCGGCCAATGGCGTGCAGCAGGCGTTGCGCTCGCGTCCAGCCGAGACTTAAGAACAGATCTGCGGCCGGCCCTCGATGAGCTCGGACGTCGCCTTTAACGCGCGATCTATCTGGGCCTGCCCGAGTTCGAGCGCGCCGATTTCGTCGTCCGCAATGCATCTCACGCCAGCCGCCTGCGCGCACCGGGCGTCGATGAGGCCGATCGCGAGATGCTCCTGCATGCGCTCAGCCGATTGCGCATCCAGCCATCGCCGCCGCCAACCAGGATCTCTGCAAGCGGAATTCTCCGCGTCGGGACCACTGGCGACTATGCGCCCTTCACGTTTGAGTGCGCCGGTGCGCTAGTGGGCGCCGATATCGATGCGGCGGTCGATCTCGCTAAGCGGCTCGGTGTGCAGGCCGCGTTCGTTCGCACGAGCTGGCCGAGCCTGATGACCGACTATACGCAAGCGCGCTTTGACGTCGCGATGGGGGGAATAAGCGTGACGCCCGATCGAGCGCGCCTTGCGGCTTTCTCCATCCCATATCATGAAGGGGGCAAGACTGCGATCGTTCGCTGCGGAACCGAGCGCCGCTTCGATACTCTCGAGGAAATCGATAACCGGTCCGTTCGGGTGATCGTGAACCCCGGCGGTACGAACGAACGGTTCGTCCATGAACGGCTGCCGGCCGTGCGCCCGCGCGTTCACCCGGACAATCGCACTATATTCGAGGAGATCGCCGCCGGTCGCGCCGACCTGATGGCGACCGATGACGTGGAGGTCGATTTGCAGGTGCGTCGCGACCCGAGGCTGTGTCGTGCGACTCCCCTTACGTTCACACGCGGCCAAAAAGCCGTTCTGGCGGCCTCAGACCCCGACTTCTTGGCACAAATCAACGACTGGTTGGGTGCGCAGATCGCAACCGGCGCCGCCGCGCAGCGCCTAAAGCACGCCGCCGAGCGGGTCACGGCTTGCGCCGACTAGAGCTATCCGAGGCGTCGGCAGGCGCCATCAACGTGACGCGCGGCATGGACGGCGGGCGAGAGCTTGCGTATGTATGCCTTACGAGCTGCGCGTCGCAGCGAAAGGTAGGCAGATGGCGTGGATTGTTCTGGTTCTGTTGATCCTGATCGCATTCTTCCTTGTCTCGATCTACAACCGCCTGGTGGCTGGACGCAATGCTTACAAGAACGCGTTCGCGCAAATCGATGTGCAACTGACTCGGCGGCACGATCTGATTCCCACTCTGGTCGAGACCGCGAAGGGCTATATGAAGCATGAGCGTGAGACGCTCGAAGCCGTGATCGCCGCGCGAAAGTCGGCCGCGGCCTGCCTGCAAGTCGCGGCCTCGAACCCTGGCGATCCGCAAGCCGTGACTCGCTTGGCGGATGCGGAAAACGCGCTGAGCGGCGGTCTCGGGCGGTTCTTTGCGCTAGCTGAGGCGTATCCCGACCTGAAGGCCAATCAGAACATGATGCAATTGTCGGAGGAGCTGACCTCGACGGAGAACAGAGTGGCTTTCGCACGCCAGGCGTTCAACGACGCCGTGATGAACTACAACAACACACGCGAGATGTTTCCGAACAGCATCGTTGCGAACAGATTCGCCTTTGTTCCTGCCCAGCTGCTGGAGATCGCATCGCCGGAGAAACGAGCCGCGCCGCAGGTCAAGTTCGCCTGAGCGGTCAGTCATGCGTACAGGCGGCCCGGCCGTGAGCCGCAGCGCCTCGGCGGCGGCTTTGATGCGCCGCCGTTTCGCGCGCAACGCAAGCAAGAACCGGTTCGCGAGACAACAGTGAGTCAAGACAATTTGGGGCGCATCAGCGGGGGCGCTTATCGCCACGCGATGCGCGGGGCTCAATGAACTTTTTCGCCCGCCAGGCCGAGGCGCGAAGGCTCACGCGCCTGCTCGTGGCGTTGTTCGCAGTTGCGGTGATCGCTGTGGTCGCCGCGGTCGATCTCATCGTGTTCTCGATCCTCGCGAGCGCGCAGCACGGCGTGCTTGGTTTCGCGGCGCCGTCCATGGAGTGGATGGCCGCCCATCCGGGCGCCGCGGCGCTCACGACGTTGACGGTTGTCGGGGTGATCGGCTTGCCGAGCCTGTACAAGACATCGATGCTTCGCGCCGGAGGCGGAGTGGTCGCGCGCGCGCTCGGGGGCGCGCGCATCTCGGCCGACGCGACGGATCCACAAGCGCGGCGTCTGCTGAACATCGTCGAGGAGATGGCGATTGCTTCGGGCGCGCCGATGCCTGAGGTGTACGTTCTCGAGCGCGAGTCCGCGATCAACGCCTTTGCGGCTGGACATCAACCCTCCGACGCCGCCGTCGCAGTCACACGCGGCGCGCTGAACTCGCTGAGCCGCGCCGAATTGCAGGGCGTGATTGCACATGAGTTCAGCCATATCCTCAATGAGGACATGCGGCTGAACATGCGCCTGATCGGGTTGCTGTTCGGCCTGCTCGTCATCGCGACCATCGCGCGCGCCATGCTGCGCCTCGTTCCGAGGGGGCGAAGGGGAAAGCGAGGCGGCGGGATCGCAGCCGTCATGCTGGCTGCGATGGCGATTCTCGCGGTGGGCTATATCGGCCTGTTCTTCGGCCGACTGATCCAAGCGGCCGTTTCGCGCAGCCGCGAGGCGCTTGCAGACGCATCGGCAGTGCAGTTCACCCGCGATCCTTCGGGGCTGCGCGGCGCACTCGTGAAGATCGCGGCCGACGTTGCAGGGTCACACATCGAAAGTCCCCAAGGCGAGCAGGTGGCGCACATGCTGTTCGCATCCGGCATGCAACGGCTGTTCGCAACGCATCCACCGCTGCTTGCGCGCCTGAAGGCGATCGATCCGCAATTCGACTCTCGCGAGATTGAGTCCATGCGTGCGCGGCTCGCAGCGGGCGCGTCCGCGCCCGCCGAGTCGGCCGCGGGCGCCGGCTCAAGCGCCGTCCTCCACGCGCCCGGCGCCGTGCTCAATATGCCGGCAAACGCCCCCGCCGTCGTCGCGGAGCTCGTTGGCCATCCGACCGCTGCGCACATGCAGCTGGCGCGCGCGATCCGCAAATCTCTGCCGCAGCCGCTCATCGCCGCAGGCGCGCACACTGGATCTGCCCAGGCAGTGTTGTTGGCGCTGACGCTGGATACGGACGCACAGACGCGGGCGGGACAGAAGCGTTTCATCGCACAGCAGCTCGGCGCCGATGCGGCTGAGCGAATCGGACGATTGGAAGGCGCAGTCGACGGGCTTGAACTCGAGCAACGGATCCCGGCGGTCTTATGCACTCTCCCTGCGTTGCAGCAGCTGACCCGCGATGAGCGCATGCGGCTGCTCTCAGCGCTGAACGCTCTGCTGCATCGAAACGGGTGCACGACGCTCTTTAACTACACCCTACGCAAACTCGTACAGACGTACCTGCGCGACGCTTCCGCTCCGGCTCTGCGCATGCGTTCGTTGCGCCTCAGCGAAGTCGCGGCGGACGTGCAGGCGCTATTGTCGGCGCTCGCCCAGCATGGGCATGCCGAAGCAGCCGCCGCGCGACGCGCCTACGAGATCGGCGCTCACCATCTGTATCCGCGGGAGCGTCCGGCCTACGCGCCGACCGTGGATTGGACGGGCTCGCTCGATGTCGCCATGAGCCGTCTGGATCGACTGCCGCCGCTCGCGAAGGAGCAACTCGTCGAAGCGATGGTCAAAACGATCATGCACGATCAGCAGCTGACAATCGGCGAGGCGGAGCTCTTGCGGGCCGTCTGTGCGACGCTGCATTGTCCT
>DATAFY010000133.1:0-2936 GCA_036257205.1 Steroidobacter sp.
CACGACGCCCATTTGTCCGACAGCGGCGGCGGTCGTCTCTGAAGCCATGCCTGCGCCGACCAGCACGCCATGCGCCCAGTCGCGGGCCTCATAAACGAGCGGGGCGACTTCGCGGCGGCGTCCGCCGAACAAAATCGCTGAGATCGGCACGCCTTCGGGCGCGTCGGCGAGGCTCGAATAGATCGGGTTTTGCTTCGCCGAGACCGTAAAACGCGAATTCGGATGAGCCGCCGGACCGTTGCCCGGCGCGTAAGGACGCCCCTGCCAGTCAATGGCCGGCGTACCGCTCGGCAGACCCTCCCACCACGGCTGACCTTCCGCCGTTACCGCCACATTCGTGAAAATGGAGTCGTGCTGAATCATGTCGAAGGCGTTGTGGTTGGTGTTGCGGTTCGTGCCGGGCACGACGCCGAAGTAACCCGCCTCCGGATTAATCCCCCGCAATTCGCCATCCTTGCCCAGATGCAACCAGCAGATGTCGTCGCCGACGGTCCAGACCTTCCATCCCGGCATGGACGCCGGCGGCACGAGCATGGCCAAATTGGTCTTGCCGCAGGCCGAGGGGAATGCGGCCGCGATATAGTGCGTACGCCCCTGCGGGTTCTGGACGCCCATGATGAGCATGTGCTCAGCGAGCCAGCCTTCCTCGCGCGCCTGCCAGCTGGCGATGCGCAGCGCATGGCACTTCTTGCCCAGCAGCGCGTTGCCGCCGTAGCCTGAGCCGATGCTCTTGATCGAGAGCTCTTCAGGGAAGTGCATGATGAAGCGGCGCTCGGGATCCAGATCGCCGATCGAGTGCAAACCCCGCACGAACAGGCCGTCGCGCTCGATGCGTCGCAGAGCCGCATCGCCCATGCGAGTCATGATCCGCATGTTGACGACCACGTACGCGCTATCCGTGATTTCTACGCCGCAGCGCGCGTACGGTGAGTCGATCGGACCCATGCAGTAGGGGACGACATACATGGTGCGCCCGCGCATGGAGCCTTCGAACAAGGCGTCGATTTTGCGGTGGGCCTCCTTGGGGTTCATCCAATTGTTGTTCGGTCCCGCATCCTCCTTGCTCCGGGTGCATACGAACGTCAGGTGCTCGACGCGAGCGACGTCGGAGGGATTCGAGCGGTGCAGATAGCAATTCGGGTGGGTAGAGGGGTTGAGCTTGATAAGATTGCCGTCCTCAAGCATCGCTTCGATCAAGCTTGAGTTTTCGGCGTCCGACCCGGTGCACCAGTGAATGGAATCAGGCCTGGTGAGGCGGGCGACATCTTCAACCCAGTTCTTAAGCGACGCATTGGACGTGCTCATCTCCGCAATGTCCTCCAAAAGTCAGGCGGCGCACCGCCTTGAACGTTACTTAGGGAAAAGTAAACCCGCGATTATACGCGCCGTGCCCGTACTTTCATTGCAACGCAATGCGAGGCGCGTTCGTTCGCCGTCTTCTCTAGAATCTCGCCGAGAAGTTGCAGCATTTCTCGTTTCCGAGGTGCTGCGATGCGGAATGTTGTTCCTCTTAAGCGTACTGTGCGGCTACGCCGCGGCCGATGAGCAAGCGAGCGTGTCGGCGCAACTGGTTGCGGAAGTTCGCGAAACGGCGCGCACGCCTGAGGGCCGAGAGCATCACCGGTTTCTTCCGGCCGCCATGCTGACCCAGGGGCAGGTGGTCTACTACACGGTCCGCATTCACAATCCGACGCCGGTTTACATTAATGACGTCGCCGTGACCCAGCGTGTACCCGCGAACACGACCTACGTGCCTCACTCCGCGGCGGGGCCCGGCGCGGAAGTATTGCTCTCCACGGATGGCGGGCAAACGTTTCAGCCCGAGGCGAATCGCACCGCCAATGCGCCGCGCGGCGCTCAGAGCGAGGATCCGGCGCGCTATACGCACATTCTCTGGAAGTTGCGCTATCCGCTGGCGCCTGACGCCCTCGCGCTGGCGCGTTTCCGCGCGGTGTTCAACTGACTCATGCGGGATGTGACCGAACTCTTCGCCGAGGATGGACCGCTTGCCGCGGCCATCGAGGGCTTTACGAGCCGAGCCGAACAGATCGGGATGGCCGCGGCCGTCGCGCGAGCGCTCGCAAGGCGGGGCCGTCTCATCGTCGAGGCGGGCACCGGCACGGGCAAGACATTTGCGTATCTTGCGCCGGCGCTGCTCTCGGGCCTTCGCGTCATCGTCTCGACCGGCACCCGCACGCTGCAAGATCAGCTTTTTCATCGCGATTTGCCGATGCTGAGCCGTGCGATCGGCCGTCCCGTGCGCATCGCGTTGCTGAAGGGCCGCGCGAATTACCTGTGCCTGCATCGCCTGGAGATGGCCGAACAGCAGGCCTATGGGCGCGGCGTGCGTCGCGAGATCGCCGTTCCGTTACGGAAAATTCGCGACTGGTCGCACCTCACGCGGCGCGGGGAGATCGCGGAGTTGGCGCAATTGAGCGAAGCCGATCCCGTCTGGACCTGGGTGACCTCTACGCGTGAGAACTGTCTCGGGGCGGATTGCGCGCACTTCGATCGGTGCTGGCTCGTGCGCGCGCGGCGCGAAGCGCAGGCGGCGGACGTCGTTGTCGTGAATCACCATCTGCTCATGGCCGATCTGGTGCTCAAGGAAGAAGGTTTCGGCGATCTGCTGCCCGGTGCGGACGCGATCATCGTCGATGAGGCCCATCAGCTGCCCGAGGTCGCTGCGAGCTTTCTCGGGTTCACCGTTTCCACGCGGCAGCTGCAGTCGCTCGCGCGGGATCTCGCCGCGGAGTTGTTGAGGAGCGGCGCCCTGAGCGAGGGTGCGCAGGCGTTCCCGCAGACGATCGAGCGGCGCCTGTGGGACCTGCAGGACGCGCTTGGAACGCCCAATGAACGATCGGCGCAGGAGCGGCGCGAGTTCGGCGATTGGCCTGCCGCGCTCATCGAGGCCCTCGAGCGGCTGCAGTTTTCGCTCG
>DATAFY010000315.1:0-8596 GCA_036257205.1 Steroidobacter sp.
TTCGAGCGCACGACGACCGTTCGCGCCTCCGCCGCCGAAGCCCGATGCTTCGCCAGCTGCATACAACCCTTCGATGATCTGCTCGCCCAGCGCAAGAACGCGGCCATCGAGGTCCGTTGCGATTCCGCCTAGGCTCTTGCGGCTGATGATGCGTTCGTGAATTGCGATCAGCGGTCCGGCGCCCTGCGCGAGAATGGGCGTAGGCTTCACTGTGCGCAGCCGGTCCCCCTTCCAGCGCCGCGCCTCGAGAATGTTGCGCACCTGTGGGTCAGCCTCTGCGCCGTGCAGGATCGCCGCGTCGTACTCTCGCACTCCGCGCTCGACGTTTTCGAGCCGGACGCGTTCGTCGCCGCGCAGCGCATTCATTTTCGCGACGAGATCGGGCAGCGTGTCCGCGGTCGCCACGTCCGGACACTGCGACAGCAACGTACGCGCAAACGCGCGGTTGCCGAAGAGCATGTCGCGGATGAATCGCAGCGGACGTCGTTCACGCAGCGAGACGTTGAACTCGGCGCCCGCGGCAGCCAGCTCCCGCATGGCGATCTGGCGGTTCATCACCTGCCACGACGTCCCTCCCGCCTGAGCAATGCGTGCGACCAGCTCGCTCGTGTCGAGCCCGGCGAGCAGCGGCGGCATAAAGCGAGCGCCTTGCGCATCGAGCCACACGGCCCCTCGCGGCGGAACCAACGAAACCCCATGCTCAGGCTTGCGCGGGGACCAGTGCCGCACGCCCGCGGCGTAGTTCCACATCCGATTCAGATGCGTTAACCGCCCGCCGAGCGCGGCCACCGCGTCGTGCAGGCGCCCGTCGGCGTATCGATGCGATCCATTGAGCAGCTCCGAGGGCGCCGGCCCGCACTCAAGCGGCCAGCAGCGCCGTACGCGCATCAAGTCGCCGTTCAGGCCGCCCGCCGCGATCAGCACGCCTGCGGCATGAACTTCGAAGGGCTCACCTGTGCGTTCGTGCACGCCCGCACAGCCGATGACGCGCCCTTGGGAAGTCAGCAAGCGTTCGACGCGATGCTCAAATCTCATCTCGAGCGACGATCGTGCGCGCGGATGCGAGCTCAAACGGCGCACGAGCGCGGTGGCCAGTCTATAACCGGAGCCCCAAACGATGTGCCAGCGAGGGACGCTGTTGCCGTTGCGCTCCACCCAGTGCGGCATCGGCAGGAAACGCAATCCGCAGCGACGGAGCCATTCATAGACTTCGGTTCGGCACTCACTGACGTACGCCTCCGCCCAGCGCCATGGCCAACCGTCAGTCGGCGTCAGCCCGCCGAAACGGCCCCAGTCCTCGAGCGCTAGCGCCGCACTGTCGCGAATGCGATGCCAGCGTTGCTCCGGCGTATCGACCAGCAGGATGCCGCCGAAGCTCTCTTTCGCGAGCCCGCCGAAATTCTCCTCCCGATCGCGATCGAGCAACAGTACACGGCGGCCGGCCTCAAGCAGTTCCAGCGCCGCAACGACGCCCGCGAGCCCGCCCCCGACGACCAGAACCGCGTCGCTGAGATCGGCGGAAGCGAGTTGCCCCGTGAGGTGCATGAGGCGCTTCTCTCAGGAACAGAAGAGAGGCAGGAGAGCTGCGGCGCTCACGCGGACACGCGGCGCCAGAGTGCGCGCTTTATGAAGCGCAGCTTGTTCGTGAGCGTGAAGCGGTCCAGATTGGTTTTGACCGTTCCTGCGGTAAATCGCGTGCGCTTGGAGTAATCAATCCACACGTCGACGATCACCGGCTGATCCGCGCGAGCCAACGAAAAAGCCTCCGCAAGTCCCCGCTCGACCTGAGCGTTGCCTTCCAGGCGTACAAAGCCCGCGCCGACCGCCCGCGCGAACAGTTCGAGATCGACGTGCGCGAGCCGGGTGCAAGTGCGTCGGCCGTACGGAATTTCCTGCGCCTGCGCAATCTGCGACAGCTCGCCGTCATTGAATACAAAGAACACTACGCCCAATCGCCGCGCCGACGCCGTTGCAGTCTCCATCCCGGACATCAGAAAAGCACCGTCGCCGACGATGCCCACGACTTGTCTGGCGGGCGTTGCGATCTTTGCGCCGACCGCCGCCGGAACGCAGTAACCCATGCAGTTGAAGTCCGTAGGCGAGATGAACTGTACTCGATGGGGCGTCGGCAATAGTTCCGCGCAGAGAAACGTGTGATTACCGTCATCTGCAACGACCAACGCATCGGCCGCAAGCGAAGCGCCGAGCGCATCGAAGAACACGACCGGATTGACGCGGCCCCGGCTGTCGTGCTCGCGCCATTCGCGACGATACGCGTCCTTGTCCGCGGCGATCTTGCCGCTCAACGCCGTCGCATCTCGCGGCTGCCGGACCCGCTCGCGCAACGCGGCCTCAAGCGCTCTCAACGCCTCGCCGGCGTCCGCGTGGATCCCTACGGCTGCAGGAAAGTTCGCGCCGATCGTGTCCGCGTTGATGTCGATCTGAACCAGATTAGCAGGCACGGTCACGCCGTAGCTGCCCGTCGCGATCTCGGCGAATCGCACGCCGACCGCCAGCATGGCGTCGCACTTCGCAAACGCGTTTTCGGCGGCGGGCACGGCGGACCGGCCGAAACTCATGCCCGTGTGCAGCGGATGATCTGAGGGGAAGGACGTCAGCCCCTGCAGCGTCGTCGCGACGGGCGCTGCGAGGCGTTCAGCGATGCTGCGGGTCCACTCGACTGCGTGACGCGCTCCCCAGCCGACGAAAATCCCGGGCCGCTCCGCCCTGCTCAGGATGTCCGCCGCGCGTGCGATCTGCGAAGCCTCGGCAGCGGGAGAAGATCGGCGGTCACTCTGGCGTTTGGGCAACTCGTCCACTTGCCCAGGAAAGAGCTGCAGGTTTGCCGGGACCTCGATAAACACCGGTCCAGGCTCGCCCGAGGTCGCGATGTCGTACGCCTGAAAAATGGTCGGGACGATGCGATCGTGCCGCGTCACCTTGAACCGCGCCTTCGTCAGCGCCGCGAGCAGGCGGTCGTGATCGACGTCATGCAACTGAAAATGCCGATCCGTGTCAGTGCGCACTCCGCCTGAGATGATGAGCATCGGCACGCCGTCGAGGAACGCCTCGCCGATCCCGCTCATCGCGTGCGTGACCCCAGCGGCCGGCACGATCGCGAGCACGCCGACGCCGCCGGTCGTTCGGCTCACCGCGTCCGCCATAAAGGACGCGCTCATCTCGTGCGTGACGAGGACCGGCTCGATGCTTTCCGAGGACGCGAGCTCGTCATAGAGCTCGATGTTGTGTACGCCAGGAATGCCGAATGTATGACGCACCCCGAGTTCCTCGAGGGCGTATCGGATCAACCATGCGGCAGTCTTGGTCGGCATTGCTGAAGCGGATAGCGGTTAGCGTATCGCGGATAGTAAGCAGCCGTCTTCGTGGATGCGAGTCTCCTGCGGCCCACCTGCGGTGCATCGCCCCGCTTGTCCACCCGCGGCCTCGCGTCTGCGCGAATTTGACAGCCAAGGCGCGGCTCGAGCAAGTTCGCATGCGCGGATATCGTCGCTATTTCACATTCTGGCGACGTCGGAACTCGTGTCCGACGTCTTTCGGATCAAGTTTGGCGGCAGGGGGCGTTTTAATCAGCCGGTCCGTGGCCAGCTGCAGCTGCAAAGCGTCTTGCTCAGCTGCTGTTTGGGATCTTTTCACGTCTCCATGATGACCTTTATGTGTTCCAGAGCGGATTCGGCCGCTTCCGTGATCACGAGGAAGGTGACCGCCTGTATGTCGTTGCCGTTCAGCCCACTTTGGTACGCATGTTCGTCACCGCTGCGGCAACCTCTGGCTGCGAGAAACGTCCGGCGCCTGAGTGGCTGCTCATGGATTCAGGCTCGCGTCGGGGCGCGATGCTCGCAAGCAATCGGGACTGGGCGGTTTGCCGGCGGACGCAGCGAACGCAATAACGCCGGTCGCGCCCGCGCAATGCCTTTGGCGGCCTTACTTTTCGCCGATCACCTTCTCCCCGATCACTTCCTCGTCCTTCGCGTTGATCCGCGACGCCTGCATTGGCGGCGTCAACTGCGGCGCCGCTGCTCTGCGCGCTACGTCTGCGGCAGCTCGGTTCATCTGCGGCCCCGTAATGACCCCGTTCTTCACGGTCAGCTGCACGCGATTAGGCAGTCGAATGTAACGCCCATCTGGAGCGAGCTGGGGTTTACCCGTCTTGCTGATAAAGAACAACCGCGCATCACGCTGCTCCGCCAGCTGCGTCTTACCCGTCGAGAGCATCACTTCAAAACGCTCTGGGGTCGCACAAGAGGCGTCCGCCGCGGCCAAAAGTAAGACCAGTGCAGCTATGGTTCCCGTCAGTTGCTTTTTCATCGAACGTTCCCCCAATTGCGGTCACCTCGCTGACAGTCAGGGATTCTCAGTCCAACTGTCAAGGTCCTGGCGTATGCAATGCCGGCAAAGTCTCGTTTTGAGAGAGTTGATCTTTATAGAAGCCGCGCGGACACTGCTCGAAACGGGAATCAAGGGGTTGAAACATCGCTAGACCTAATACACTTAAGTCCCAGCGACATGCAGCCGCTGATCCATGCTCGTACTCTTACTGCGCCACGGGATTGCCCTGGGTCGATGGAAAGGAGCAAGCGCACAAACAGCCGTTACAGGCCGCGACGTCTTCACGGCGCTCCGCCCTCGATGGCCCAAACCGCGAACGAGGCCCAGCCCGTCTCGGCGCTGTCGCCCTTACGCATCCCGATATTCCGGGCCGTGTGGTCCGCGAACATGGTTTCGAATTTCGGGTGGAACATACAGTCGGTGGGCGCGGCATGGCTGATGACGTCCATCTCCCAATCGGCGGACATGGTGGCGCTCGTACAGGCGTCGATCACTCTGCCGTTAACGTTGCTCTCCCTGGTCGCCGGCGCGCTGGCTGACATCCTCGATCGTCGCAAGATCATCCTCGGGGCGCAGATGTTCATGCTGACCGCGTCAGCTGCGCTGGCCGTGTTCGCATGGTCGGGTCTGGTTACCCCGTGGCTGCTGTTGGCGTTTACGTTCCTGCTCGGCTGCGGAGCGGCCTTCAACCAGCCGGCGTGGCAGGCCTCGATCGCCGAAATGACGCCCCGCACGGAGCTGCCGGGTGCGATCGCCCTCAACAGCATGGGATTCAACATTGCCCGCAGCCTGGGCCCTGCCGTCGGCGGCGCCATTGTCGCCGCAGCGGGCGCTGCCGCGGCTTTTGCGGTCAACGCCATCAGCTACATTCCTTTGCTCGGCGTGCTCGGACGCTGGCGCCCGCCGCAGGAACCGCAGCCGCTGCCGCGCGAAAGTCTGGGCATGGCCATCGGCTCGGGCATCCGCTATGCCTCCATGTCAACGCCCATTCGCACCGTCCTGGTCCGCAGCGCTGTCTTCGGTTTCGGCGCTACCGGTCTGATGGCGCTCATGCCGCTGATCGCCAAAGTTCTGGTCGCCGGCGGACCGCTGACGTACGGCGCCTTGCTCGGCGCGTTCGGCGCAGGAGCGGTGGGCGGCGCCCTCGCCAGCACGCGACTGCGTCTGGCGCTGAGCACGGAAGTCATCGTCAGATGGTCCAGCGGAGGTCTGGCGCTGGCTGCGGCGCTGGCCGCAATCAGCACTCAGTTGGCGGTGACGATCCTGGCGCTGCTCCTCGCCGGCGCCGCCTGGTTGCTCGCGCTGTCTACGTTCAATGCCGCCGTTCAGCTGTCCGTGCCCCGATGGGTCGTCGCGCGCGCACTGTCGCTCTATCAGACCGGTGTGTTCGGCGGCATGGCGGCGGGGGCCTGGCTGTGGGGCGTCTTCGCGGAGCGCAACGGCGTGACGGCTGCACTGCTGGGCGCCGCCGGCGTTACGGTCCTCTCCGCCGCGCTTGGCCGCTGGCTGCCGCTTGCTCAAACCGAGTCGCTCAATCTCGATCCGCTGCGCTCGTGGAAAGAACCAGCCGTCGCCGTACCCGTCGAACCGCGCACCGGCCCCGTCGTCGTGTCGATCGAGTACGTCATCTACGAGGAAGACTTGCTCGAGTTCCTCGCGGCCATGGCGGAGCGGCGGCGCATCCGCATCCGCGACGGCGCGCGCCAATGGACTTTGCTGCGCGATCTCGCGAATCCGCAACTTTGGATCGAGCGCTACAGCACCCCGACGTGGCTCGACTACATCCGCCACAACAGCCGACTAACGCAGGATGACGCGAGCGTTCCGGAGCGTCTGCGAGCGCTGCATCGCGGGTCGGGTGCGCCCATCGTGCGGCGCATGATCGAACGTCAGGCGGGATCGATGCGACAGGCGACCACGTTGGAGGCCGACGACCTGACGGAGCGATTGACTGACGCCACTCGCATTTCTTAGCGGATGGCGGATCGCGGACGGCGGCGGTGAGCGTGCACGTATGGCGCGCTCAAGCACCTGATATCCGCAATCCGCTAACCGCTTCTCGCTAGAACCTGAACCCGAACTTCGCGCTGTAGCTGTTTGCATCCCCAGTCTTGTCGCCCTCGACAGCGAGATTGAGGAGACCAAGGTTTAAGTTGACCCCGACGTACATTTTATCGAGATAGAAGCTCTCCTCTCGAAGGACGAGCGCCGCATAGCCCTTCGGCTCGCTCGTCACCTCCACACGTCCGATGCCGGCGTACGGCGTCACCATGGCGAAGCCTTTTGAAACGGTGAGCTCGATGCTTTGCGTGTCCAGGTCGAGATCATCGACGCCGGAGAGCTTCGTGGCGCTTGCGCGCAACGTGAGCGCCGGCATGCTGATGCCGCCCTCGAGTATTGAGAAGCCAAGTGCGCCTCCCACAAGTTCAATATTGCTGCTCGGTACGGCGCTGTACACCGCATCGACGTTGAACCGCCACGGCAGCCCCTTGTGAACGTGCAACTTGGGGATGACCAGGTAGCTGGGCGCGTTTCTGGACTGCGTCGCGAGGCGAAATACGTTCGTGTTCTCGAGATCAGTCGCGGTGGCCTCGATCCCAACGTCGAAGCCCAGCAGTCCCAGCGGTTCACCGGGCGCCACGGGCCGGTAGCTCAATGCGGCGCCGAGGTCCTCCGACAACAAGCGGAATTCGTCCTGAACTCCGAGCAGCAGACCGAGGTCGAGATCGTCGGCCTGCGTGAGTGGGGCCGCCACGAACAGAACAGCTGCCGCGAGGGCGCGGTGATGCATCGTCTTCTCCTAGTTTCAGCTCGGGTATCAGCCTATCAGTATAGGTGCGCGCCTTCGTCCTAAGCCGAGATGCACTTCCCAGTCCGAATCCAAAATACCGTCGTGACATCCACGTATGCGGTAAGTTGCGATAGTTCTGCCGGCCCTCTCCGGCATCGGCGTCGCACAGGTCCGTCGGAGAACGCCCAGCTTGCGGCGCGACCGGGAGAAAAGCGCTGCTGGCGCAGACCCTGCTATTGGTCCAGCAGCGGCACTCGATGTTTCCAGGCGGGCTTGTCTTGAGCCGCTGACTTCAGGACATCGATCAGTGACGTGAAGCCCTGGCGCAGAACGACCTGCAGCAGTGGATCGGTATTGCAGTCGTATTCACGGCAGATGCGCGGTCTGCGTCCCAGACGGTGCAGCGATGGGCGGCGCGGTCAAAATACACGCACAATCCGTCCACCGGATTTTTGTCAACGCAATGCTTGCCCAAAAGGTCGCTGCCCGGGTCGGATTCCCCCGGCTGCAGCCGCACGATCAATTCGACAGCAGAAGCTCGCGCATCCAAGGCGTCGGCCGGCCTCGCAATCAACCAGAGTCGTCTTCGTGGCGCCGTCCATAGGAATATTCTCCGGCGCCCCGCATGTTCTCGCTCTGTCTCCCGCTGGAACTGTGACATCGTCGATCGCACCGATGCGCGCACGGCGCTCACACATCGATGAGCGCTCACGTCCGCGGATAGCCCACGGTCTGCGCAAACGTCACGAATTGTTGCTCCGACAGCCGCAGTGCGCGGGCAAGTCTCCTGTAGTCGATGGCGTCGCGAAAGACCGAGCCGAGCCCCTCGGAGGCGCAATACAGGGACACATTCTGGCCAATGATCCTGCATCCACTGAAGCATAGAGCCTGCGAGCCTCTTGCGAGACATCGGTCATGCGCTCTCCATGCGCGGCATAGATCAGGTTCAGCGGCGCATCCGCGACAAAATCCTGCAGGCCCGTCTGCCCGCGAATGTCGTCCGGCAAGTGTAATAGCAGCGCATGCTTCTCGGGCTCGTACAGCCACACGCCGTCCGCCATGGCCGCATACGGCTACGATTGCGTACTGCCTGAGGCAAATTTTACCCGCGTCCGGCGCCGCTTTGGCGCATCGGCGCGAGACCCGCGCCGACGAGCAGCCTCCTTTCTGACGTATGTCGCGTTCTGCGCGCAGACGCTTTCGCCCGGTTCGCGCGCAACGGGCACCGACCACTGGCGGAGTCGTTGAGCATCGCACATCGCACCCTCGAGGGACCTTCACAACAGCTGCATCGTTACTATGACCGTCGGTCGCAAACACAGAGGAGTCGACAATGGACGAGCAAACCTTGAACTTGAGCGTTCGGAAGTTTCTGAAGATGGTCGGCATTGGGTCGCAGCGTGAGATCGAACATGCGATTGCGGCGGCCCTGAGCTCCGGATCGATTTCCGGTACGGA
>DATAFY010000317.1:0-3624 GCA_036257205.1 Steroidobacter sp.
GCTTCAATGTCAGGGCTCCTGCATGAATCGGGGGGATTCATCATGGGAATCCAGGGCTTTCCGCGGCGGGCAACGGTGACGAGCGACGGCGTTGCCACCGAGATCCGCAATCTCATTGCCAACCGTCTCGGCGTGGCCGCCGAACGTGTCTCGGACGAAGCTCATTTCGTCGAAGATCTCGGCGCTGACTGGCTCGATCGCCTCGAGCTGATGATCGCGATCGAGGACCAGTTCGTCGGCATCGAGATTGCGGACGACGTGGCTGATCAGATGGTGGTCGTCGGCGATCTCATCCGCTTCGTGGAAGGCGGAGCGGCGAGGGACATGGCGGCGGCGGTAAGGTAGCGCAGCCCCGCGCGAGCGCTGCGAGTGCCGAATCGGTTCTTTCTCCCGGCCGGGCGCGCGTGAGCGCGCGAAGGCCGGGATCCGGTGCCGGCACGATTGGGGCTTCACTCGATTCCGCATGCCTCGCAAGTCTTGCGCTGCGTCCACGCAGGTCGTGCCCCCTACTTGCGCATGCAAGGGCGCATTGCGGGGCGGACTGCACCGGCGCATCCTCACGGCAGCCCGAGAGATAGGCGATCGCCGCGCGCATCACGCTCGGACTGTCATCGAGATGGCCGATGCCGAGATTGCACTTGCGACAGAGAAGCCCGCGAATCTTTCCGGTAGCGTGACAGTGATCGACGCACAGCGCCTTGACTGGGCGCTTCCCGCAGATGGCACAGGCGCCGCCCTGGCGTGCGACCAGCCGGTCGTAATCCTCCTGCGACATTCCATAGTAATACTTGCGCCAGTTCTGCGGGCGGTAGGAGCGGCGTTGCTGCTCCTTTCTTCTCGGGTCTTCGACCCATCTACGTCGCCGCAGCGCGTTGATTTCGTCCTTGTGCGCGGCATGATAGGCGCGATTGTACGCGCGCGTACGCTCTCGAAACTCTGCATCTTCTGCATATCGCTTCTTTTTCCAGTCCTTGTACGAGAACACGTACTCCTCCGTGCTAAGCTTGTGCCAATCGGCCCTATTCGAAAATCCGGACGGCGGCGCACGCGGCCTCTCCACGCGAGCACGCTCGAGGCATGCCCAAGTGAGCGAAACCGCATCCGGAAGCTGTTCGGATTGCCCCACCGCAGGCGGGCACGCCGTTGCCACGCCGTACGCGTCGATTCAGAGGACGCGACGGGCGCGGCTCAACTCGGCGCACAGCCGTCCACGCGCGCCGACGCCGGCGGCTCGAGCGGACCGCGCCTCGAACCGGGGATCATCGCGCAGTTGTGGAGAATGCCTGAAGTATGGGTGACTCACGTAACGTAGTCAACACAAATCACATGGCCATCCCGAATTTTCGATATCGGGTCGGCCTCCTCCTGGGGAAGGTGCGACAGATGCCCAATTCGTGCGGGTCTCTCGCGCGCAGGGCGAAATGATCCAGGACCGGCCCCCCGCTGGAACCGAGATCACGACACACTCGTGGAGCGTGCCTGACTTATGGGTGACTCACGTAACGTAGTCAACAAGAAAATCGCAAAGGCTCATGCGGCACCGACGGACGCCGGGTCGAAGGGGATCAGCCCCCGATATCGGGGTGTGCAGCGAAGGCGACCGGCAAAGCTAAAACGGACTTTTGGCCTTGCCGGTGCGCCTGTGCCGCTCGAAAATGCCGGTGCGGATTTTCACGGTCGCCTGCGGGAGCAGCTTAAATGCCGTCCACCGATCCCACCACGAGTGATCAGCTTACGCGCGCTTTGGGCGAGGCTGTCATTCGGATATGGAGCAACTTGCCTCAAGATGTGCAAAATCGTCTCTTCCAGGAGGCGGTCACGTCTCAAGGCGAGTCCATACGATCGCAGCTTGCCGTGTTCCTGCATGACAAGCATCCGCGCACTTCCGACCCATTGGGTAACCCACGCGAAACAAGGGAGCCGGACAGTCTCGGTGGTTAGCGCGCCGGTTCATATCGCTGCCGGCAAGAGAGCGGCGGCGTCGCGACGTCGAAGCCGGCGATGCGGCGGTAGCCCAGGGTCACCTCGTCGACCTCCTCCCGCGTGACCTGAGATCGAGATGACGCGCTCCCGTCATGTCGACGCGACGGGCAGGACGGCCTCGGAGAGCTGGGGGCTGTCACGGATGGTGAGGGAACGGACACGGCGGCCGGACCGCCGGACATGGAACTCTTAAAGCTCAGAACGAGCACATGTTTTCCCGCATACCCCCGATCGCCAGCGAGTGTGATGCAGATCACATACTCACGCCGCTGCGGCCCCTACCTCGGTGCCTGACAATGGATAGGAGCCGATCATGCGAAGCAGCAGCAGGCATTTGATCATCAAAATAGCGGTTGCGATTGGACTCTCGGCTGTCGGCGTCAGTGCGATCGCCGGCGCTGTCGAACAGTCGGGGGCCGAACGCGCTCCCGCTGCCGCTCACGATACCGTTACCGGCGATCACGAGTCAGCCTCAGACGGAGCACTGAGCGATCGTCAGCGGCTTCGGAACTATTTTCTTGATGGATCGGGCGACCGACTGAAGTGACTGGCGAGAATCTGAATCGTTCGCCGTCCGGCTCAGGAGGCGCTACCGCCATGCGACCTGGTCCGACCGAAAGCGACATGAATGCCATCGGAGAAATCCGAGTTTAGGCAATGCGTGAAGGTCAATTCATGAATGATCAAAACAGCCACTCCGCGCGTGTCCTCGTTGTCGATGATGACCCCGACATTCGACACCTGGTCGTCAACTATTTCGAGGGACACAATATGCGCGCCGCCTCAGCGTCCGGACGACACGAGATGGCCCGTCATGTCAACGGCAGCGAGCCTGACCTGGTGATCCTCGATCTGCATCTCGGCCCGGACGATGGGCTCGACCTGCTGCGCGATATCCGTTCGCGCTCCGATGTGCCGGTGATCATCGTCACCGGCCAGCGATGCGACGAGATCGACCGGGTAATCGGGCTCGAACTCGGTGCCGACGACTATGTAACCAAACCGTTCTGCCTTCCAGAGCTTCTGGCGCGGGCGCGGGCCGTGCTGCGGCGCCAGGAAATTGGACGCGCAACGCCATCGCGCGATCCGGAGCGAGGCCGATACCGGTTCGATGGCTGGCAGCTCGAGCAACGCATGCGCCGGCTGACAGACCCCAAAGGCGCCCCGGTCGTGCTGACGAAGGGCGAATATGCTCTGCTGGTCGCCTTTCTCGACGCGCCGCAGCGGCCGCTGAGCCGCGAACACCTGCTGCAGGCGACGCGCATGCACGAAGACGTTTTCGACCGCAGCATCGACGTGCAGATCCTGCGGCTGCGGCGCAAGCTCGAAATCGATCCGAGCGCGCCGAAGCTGATCAAGACCGTGCGCGGCGCAGGCTACGTCCTGACGGCGGCTGTGGAGACGGTGTAACCCCGCATTGATGGGGACTGCGTGATCGACGTCGCGATGTTCCGCCCGTGTCGGTCGAGGCGCCGCCGGCGCTCGCCGTCGTCCGGTTCCACGTTTCAAATGTAACCGAATTCCCCCTTTTCGAAATCGCTGCGTGACCCCATGTCGCGACACTCAGCCGTCCGCAGGGCGGACCAAGCCAGGGGCTTGCGTCCGGCTGACGAGAATCACCATGAGCGAGCCCGCTGGTGG
>DATAFY010000440.1:0-9201 GCA_036257205.1 Steroidobacter sp.
GTCGTTCGCAGGCGCGAAGAGCGCGGCGCCGCTCCATAACTCGCGCAGGCTCGGCAAGTCCGCAAGCACGAGCGCGCACCCCGCCAGCGCCGCCTCCAGCACAGACAGTCCGAAAGGCTCGTATCTAGCCGGATGGGCGTAGATCGCCGCTCGCTTGAGCCAACGGGCAAGCTCAGGCTCCGCAAGCGCCCCCAACGCGTGCAGCGATCTAGTGCGGCTGTCAGCGCCTTCCGGCGCTGTCGCGGCGCCGGCGACATATGCAGGCCATGGCAGACCCCGCGAAGCCTCATCGAGCAAGCCGACGTTTTTCGCCTCATCCCACATCCGGCCGCACGTGAAGATCATCGACTCCCGCTCTGTATTGCGAGCGGATGCGAAGGGTCTCTGCGTGCGGGCGTTGTAGATGACCGAGCTTGGCGCCATCGGCGCATGCCAATACTGCAGCTCTTCGAGGAACGCGCGCGTCGGCGCTACCACATGGTCTGCGGCCCGCAGGCCTGCACCGACGTTGCGGCGGTACGCATCCCATTCGGCCGGCGGCGCCCCTCCGTGAACGGCACGCCACCATGAGCACACACACGAGTGCGCAACCACCAAGACGGGTGAACGCCATGGGCGCGCCGCATGCGTATAGCCGTTCAAATGAACGAGGTCGGTGTCCACACGCTCCGCGAGCGACTGCAGCCAGGCGCCGGCCGCGTCGACCTCGCACCACGGGTCGCGCATCCACTCGAGCTTGTACGGCGCCGACTCGAGCCGCACCGTCGGGATGCGCTCGGCCTGCGCGCGTTGCGCGTCGCTCGGCGGCGGTCCCATGACGGAGAGCACGACGTGAACGTCGCAACGGCCGAGTTCACGGCACAACTCGAGCGCGTATGTCCACACGCCGCCGACGGCGTCTGCTGTCATCAGGATCTTCATTGAGTTTCTGAGCAGGCGATCGACGAGGCGCGAAATTCCGCGACCGAACGCTGGTAGATCTGTTCGATCAGATGCGCCCCTCGCGAGATGAGCAGCGCCTCAGGATCGAACGAATGGTCGTCTCGCAGGCGCAGTACAAACCTCTCCAGCGCGCGCGACCCCCAATCGTCCGGCGGGGACGCGACGCGTTCCGCGCAACGTCCCTTGAATACATCGAGCGTGAAGTCATAGAACGAGCCCTCGACGTTGCGCCACGCGGCGCCGCCGCGACTGCCGAACAATTCCAGACCGATGACGGCGTCGCGTCCGGCGTGCGCATGCCACGAGCACGCGATGCGCACGACCGCGCCGTTGTCCTGCCGCAGCTCCGCCAGAGCCATATGCTCCACGGCGTTTTCTCGGATCCGCCGCGATCCGCCGTCTGCGAAAAGCCGACTGCTCACGACCTCGAACGACGCCTGCGGCTGCAACCACAACGCCAGATCCAGCAGATGGATTCCGAGATCCAGCAGCGCCCCGCCGCCGGCCAGACGCCGATCGTACGCCCAGGCTTTGTCCGGACCGTACGCATTGTGGAAGCTCAGTTCGAGCGCCAGGATGTCACCGAGTTCGCCCGCGCCGATTCGCCGGCGCAGTGCGTGAACGCCCTGCACATGGCGATAGCAAAAATCGACGCTCAGCAAGCGACCTGCGCGCTGGGCGGCTGTGATCACCGCATCTGCCTCACGCGCCGATACGCCGAGAGGTTTCTGACAGAAGACGGGCAGCCCGCGCGAGAGGCACGCGATCGCCTGGTCAGCATGCGCCGCGTTGGGCGTTGCGATCACCACCCCATCGAGATCGCAGGCGAGCAGCTCATCGATATCGCGCGCAGTCTGCGCATCTGGATACGCGAGCGCAGCATCGCGCAGTTTGCGTTCATCACAGTCGAGAAGCGCCGCAACGTCCACCTCCAGCGTGCGGGCGATCGCATCGAGACGCTTGCGTCCTATCCAACCGAGGCCTAAGAAGCCCAGACGAACAGTCCGCGCGGACCGGCGTTGGCGCACCGCAGATAGGGCGCTCACGTCCAGCCTCCAATGCGAACGAACGCCTTCATGAAACCGTCCGGGCGCGCTCGCGTCAGCTTGAAACCTTCATCGAGCGAATCGAGCGTGACCTGGTGCGTCAACAATGGGAACGGATCCATGCGCCCGTGGAGCACTGCGTCTACTGCGCGCTGCATGCCGGAGACGTAGCGGGCCATCGAGCGCTCGTGTGCATTGACGACGTCGAGCGCCCGCCAATTCCACTGCTGCATGTTCACTTGTCGCAAGCCGTCCTGGTGATAGCCCGCGATCACGAGCCGCCCGTACTCCGCCGCAAGCGCGCTGGCCAGATCGAGCGTCGATTGCAGACCGGCGGCCTCGATGACTCGATCGTAGCCGCGCCCTTCAGTCAACTTGAGCGCACGCTCGCGCGTCGCGGCTTCATCGTCGCTCTGCAGGGCGCAAACGGCGCCCATCTTCTCGGCCTGCACGAGCGCAAACTTGCGCCGCGAGATCACGACGACGTGCGCACCCGCCTTGACGGCGAGCTGCGTCAGCAACACGCCCAAAAAGCCGGCCCCCACGATGGCGACGCTATGCCCGGGACGAAGATCGCTGCGCTCGAGTATGTTCATCGCACACCCGAGCGGCTCGCCGGGGAACGGCCAGCCTGATAACTCGCGCGGCAGCCGCACTACCGCTTCGCGCGGCGCGACGTCGTATTCGGCGTACGCATTGCCCGAAAGCAGCGCGACGCGTTCGCCTGGCTCGAGGTCTTCGACGCCCTCGCCCACCGCGTCGACCACTCCCCATCCTTCGTGGCCCGGCGAGCCGGCGGCGACGGGATATTGAAACCAGGGTCTGCCCTCCCAGACTGGAAGATTGGAGGCGCACACGCCGCAACCTTCGAGCCGCACGCGAACCTCGCCCGGACCAGGCGACGCGGTCGTCGTCAGCACGACTTCCATTTTCATGGGCTCGACGAGCTTCGCTGCGCGCTGCCGTCGTTCTTCCTTCATGACTGCGCTCCCGCCGCCGCATAGGCGTCGTGCCGTGCCTGCGCTCGTCGCGGCTCAAACCACGCACATAGAGCCTCGAGTCCCTGATCGATGCCGACTGTGGGGCGCCAGCCGGTCGCTGCGGTGAACCTGGTCGTATCCGAAACGTAGTAACGCTGATCTCCGACGCGCCATGCGTCATACCGCAGGCGCATGACTCGGCCGGTCAGTTGCTCGATGCGGCGGATCAGCTCGAGCACGCTGACCGCCTGACCCGGCCCGCCGCCGATATTGAACGCCTGACCGCGCAATGCTTGGATCTGACGGCGCGCGCGCTCGAACGCCTCAACAAGATCTTCTACGAACAGCACATCGCGGACCTGCCGGCCGTCGCCGTAGACGGTCACGAGCGAATCGTCCAGCGCACTGCGCACAAAATGCGCGACCCACCCCTGGTCTTCGTTCCCGTGCTGGTGCGGACCATAAATGCAGCTCATGCGAAGTACGACTGCGTCGAGCCCGTAACTGCGTGCGTAGTCGAGCGCATACTGATCCGCCGCTCCCTTCGAGCAACCGTACGGACTGTGAAAATCCAACGGCCGCGTCTCACTCACGCCCCCAGGAGGTTCGTTGACGGGCTCATAGCGCGATCCGCCCGCCCGCAGCTCCAGGTCGGCAAGCCCGCCGTACACCTTGTTCGTCGATGAGCAAATGAGCGATGGCGGCCGTTGGCAGCCGCGCACCGCCTCTAGCACGTTCAGCGCGCCGCCGGCGTTCACGTTGAAGTCGGTGCACGGGTCGACCAGGCTCGTCGTGACCGCAACCTGCGCAGCCAAATGATAGACGTGCTCCACGTCCGCCGCTGCGCGTTTGACGGCCGCCGGATCTCGCACATCCGCGCGAACGAATTCCAAACGCTCCGGATGCCGGTCTTCCAGCCAGGCGATGTTCTCTTCGCTGCCGGGACGTGCGAGTGAATCGAACACCCGCACGTGCATGCCGCTCTTGAGCAGGCGAGCCGCGAGATTCACGCCAATGAATCCGGCGCCGCCGGTGATCAGTATGCGCGGCGCGTTCACAGCGTGAGTCCTCGACGATTGAGCTCCGCGGCAGCGGTCATGAAGTTGTCCTGCGGCGTGACGCCCGCCAACCAGCTTGCGAGCTCCGCGAGGCCATCCTCGAAGCGCACCCGGGGCGAGTAGTCCAGGAGGCGACGCGCCTTACTGATGTCCGCGAAACAGTGACGAATGTCGCCGATGCGATATTTGCCGGTAATCACCGGCTCCACACGCGCGTTGAGCGCCTCTATCACGCTTTCGGCAATCTCCAGAATCGTACGTGAGCGGCCGGAACCCACGTTGACCGCCTCGCCGCAGTGATCGGTCGTCAGGGCGAGACGACACGCCTGCGCAACATCCCACACGCTCACGAAATCGCGTCGCTGCATGCCGTCTTCGAAAATAAGCGGAGGATTGTGATTGAGGCAGCGCGACGCAAAGATGGCGAGCACGCCCGTATACGGGTTCGAGAGCGACTGGTGCGGTCCGTACACATTGAAGAACCGCAGCGCGATGGTAGGCACGTTGTAAGCGGAGCCGAACATCAGACACAGCCGTTCCTGGTCGAATTTGGACAGCGCATACACGGATGCCGGCGCAACGCGTTTGGACTCGGGCGTCGGCACGGGCTCGAGCGGACCGACGCCTTCATCGAGCTCCCACAGTCCGCGGCTCAGGCGTTCGCGCGTGCGCATCACAGGCGCGAAAAACTCGTGACCCCGTCGATAGAGACCCTCGCCATACACGCTCATGCTAGAAGCGGCTACCAGGCGCTGTACAGGGCGGCGGATGAGCTCCTCCAGCAGCACCGCGGTTCCGCGGTTGTTCACGTCCATGTAATGCTCGATTTCGTACATACTCTGGCCGACGCCTACGGCGGCCGCGAAGTGACAGACATGGGTCACGCCGGCAAGCGCCTTGCGGACGGCGTCCCTATCGCGAACATCGCCGCTGCAGCATTCGATCTCTTCGTGCAGGTACGTCGGGAACTGCGCCTCTGCCCCGTGAACCTGCGTCAGCAGTGCATCTAGAATGCGTACGCTGCATCCTTGCTCGATCAAAGTATTCGCCAGATGCGAGCCGATGAAACCGGCGCCGCCTGTGATCAGCACGCGCGCATCCTTGCTCAGCGCGCGTTCTCGCAAATGGCGCTGCGGGTTCGTGAACAGCGCGCTCATACGGCTCGCGATCCGGCCACGGCGCCGCGAGCCTGAAGCTCGACGCTGGGCCGCAGGAGCGCATCGCCCCGCCGCAAGCGACTTTCGACGTCGCGGATCGTGAGCTTGAGCCCGCCGTCGAGGTCCATCTTCGGCCGCCAGCCGAGCGCCTCGTATGCGAGTGAAACATCGGGTCGGCGCCGCGGGGGATCGTCCACTGGTAGAGGCTCCATGATGATCTCCGAGTCCGAGCCGGTCATTCGGATGATGCGCTCCGCCAGTTCACGGACCTGGATCTCGTTGGGGTTTCCCAGGTTCACTGGTCCGGTGAAGTCCTGAGGGCCGTTCATCAAACGCAGGACGCCGTCGATCAGATCGTCGACGTAGCAGAAAGAGCGCGTCTGGGTGCCGTCCCCGTAGACGGTAATCGGCTCGTTCGCGAGCGCCTGTACGATGAAATTGATGACCACGCGCCCGTCTTTGAGCCGCATACCAGGTCCATACGTGTTGAAAATTCGCCCGATGCGCACGGGCACGCCGAACTCCTGTCGATAGATAAAGCAGAGCGTCTCGGCGCAACGCTTGCCTTCGTCGTAGCACGCGCGCGGCCCGATCGGATTTACATAGCCCCAGTAGCTTTCGCTCTGCGGGTGCATGGTGGGATGCCCGTACACTTCGCTCGTGGAAGCCTGAAAGAACTTCGCGCCGCGCCGGCGCGCAATCCGCAGCAGGTTGTCCGCGCCACGCACGCTGGTGAACAGGGTCTCCAGCGGACTCTTTTGGTAATGCACGGGCGAAGCGGCGCACGCCAAGTTGTAGATCGCTTCAATGTCGCCGAACTGGTCTTCTTCGAGCGAGGCGATGTCCCGCCGCAGCAACTCGAAACACGGATTGAACATCAGGTGTTCGATAGCCTCGGGCTCGCTTGTGCAGAAGTTGTCGACGCAGATGACGCGCCGGCCTTCATTGAGCAGCCGCTCGCACAGGTGCGAACCGAGAAACCCGGCCCCGCCGCATACGAGGACCGAGCGCGCCCCGGCCGCTGGATTTCGAGCCGCGCTCGCCCTCCCGCCCCGAGTTCTGCCGTCGCTCTTGGCCGTACCCACTCTGCTCTCCTCTGGTGAGTCTCGGCGTACGCAAGACAACACCCGTCGAACCAATAACCACAATCAAATGGTCATTGCCGATTGCTGCAACGAAACGTAAGTAGCAACAAGCGTGCCGCGCCGCGCCGGGATGTTTGCGGAGGGGCGAGCCGACGAGTCAAGACACAAACCTCGGCCCCGACGCCTAGCCGCGGAAAAAAAGTTACAGGCATGCGCATTGCTTACAGGGCGCGCGCCGAAGAGTTCATGCAGCGCCGCAGCGTTTGTACCTTTGCATGCTTCCTGCATGACCGATGCGGCATGAGGCTCGCGCGTCGTTCGCGAGGGCCTTCGAGTGGAAGGAGAGCCGCCTTGAACAAAGACTCCATTCGCGTCGGCATCGTCGGCGTAGGCAACTGCGCATCGTCGTTCGTGCAGGGCTTACGCTTCTACCGCGACGCCGATCCGCAAGAAACGATTCCCGGGCTTATGAACCCGAAGATCGACCGCTATCACGTCGCGGACATTTGCATCTCTTCCGCGTTCGACGTGAACGCGAAGAAAGTCGGCAAGGATCTCTCTGATGCGCTCTTTGCGGAGCCCAACAACACACGCGTGTTCGCGGAGTTGCCTCCGTGCGGCGTGATGGTCGAGCGCGGCCGGACCCTGGACGGCATCGGCGCTTACCTGCGCGACGATATTGTCGAGTCCGACGCACCGGAAGCGGACGTGGCTCAGGTGTTGCGCGAGACGCGCACGCAAGTTCTCGTCTCCTATCTTCCGGTCGGCTCGCAACGAGCGACCGAGTACTACGCGCTGGGGGCGATCGAGGCGGGATGCGCGTTCGTCAATTGCATCCCTGTATTCGTCGCCTCAGACGCCGACTGGCGCCGACGCTTCGAGCAGGCCGGACTGCCGCTGATCGGGGACGACATCAAGAGCCAGGTCGGAGCGACGATCGTTCATCGCGTGTTGGCGAACCTCTTTCGCGAGCGCGGCGTGCGGCTCGACCAGACTTATCAGCTGAACTTCGGCGGCAACGCGGACTTCAAAAACATGCTCGAGCGCGAGCGTCTGCTGTCGAAGAAACTTTCGAAGACCCGCTCGGTGACGAGCCAGGTCGACGTCGCGCCGCAGAACATTCACGTCGGACCGAGCGACCACGTAGCGTGGCTGACCGATCGCAAATGGGCGTACATCCGAATGGAGGGCACGGCGTTCGGCGGCGCGCCGCTCAATGTCGAGCTGAAACTGGAAGTTTGGGACTCTCCGAACTCGGCCGGGGTCGTCATTGACGCGGTGCGGTGCGCACGACTCGCGCTCGATCGCGGTCTGGGCGGCGCCATCGTCGGCCCATCGAGCTACTTCATGAAGTCTCCGCCGCAACAATTTCCAGATCATGTCGCGCGCCGGCTCACGCTCGAGTTCATCGGCTCCTCGCAGGATGAGCCGCACGAGGACAGCTGGCCGCAGGACGCCGTTTTGCTCGACCGGAGCCAGACCAACCGTGACTCGCTTCGTACTCGTGCGGCACGCCACGTGCGCGCTGATGGATAGCGTACTGTTCGGACGCCTCGTCGACCCGCCGCTCGATCGGCGCGGCGAGTTGGAGGCCGAGGCGCTGGCCGAACGCTTCGTGGACTGCGGTCGCCTGGTCATCGAGACGAGCCCGAGAGCGCGCGCGCTGCAGACGGCAGTCGTGATCGCAGCGCGCGCGAATCGGGACGTGAGAATCGAAGCCGCGCTTGATGAAGTCGACTTCGGACGCTGGTCGGGTCTGTCATTCGCGACCCTGCTGCAGGATGCCGAATGGCGTCGTTGGAATGAGAAGCGCGGGTTCGCCCGCACGCCGACCGGCGATTCGATGCCAGCCGTCCAGGATAGGGTGATCGCGCACATGCGCAAGCTGCACGTGCAATATCCTTCCGCAGTCATCGCTCTCGTCACGCACGCCGAGATAATCCGTGCGGCGCTTCTTTATTGTCTCGAGGCGCCGCTCGACGACTATGCGCGTTACCTAATCGATCCTGCTTCGCTCACGACGATCAGCATGAGCGGCGATGCGCTTGCAGTGCACGGCGTCAGCGAACGCCTCGTTCATGAACGAACAAATGCATGAGCACGACGCTGAAGATCGTCATTTTCGGTCTCACGATCAGTTCCTCGTGGGGCAACGGACACGCAACGCTCTGGCGGGGTCTGTGCAAAGGGCTCGCACGTCTGGGCGCTCGCGTTGCGTTCTTCGAGCGCGACCAGCCGTGGTACGCGAACACTCGCGACTGGCGCACGCTGCCCGGGGGCGAGCTGATCATCTACGACAATTGGCGCTCGGTCGCTGCTCTTGTGGACCAGGAACTCACCGACGCCGATGCGGCTATAGTGACGTCGTACTGCCCCGATGCGCTTGCGGCACGCGCAGCGATTCTCGCGGCCGAGCGGCCGCGCTCCGTCTTCTACGATCTGGACACGCCTGTAACCCTCGAACGGCTGAAGGCCGGCGAGCGCGTGCCCTACATCGGCGAGGAGGGCTTACGCGAGTTCGATCTGGTCCTGAGCTATACGGGGGGCGCTGCGCTAGAGGACTTACGAGCTTTGCTCGGCGCAAGGCGAGTGCGGGCGCTCTACGGCCACGCCGATCCGGAGTTGCACCGTCCCTCCCAAGCCCAGGAGCGCTACTGGGCGGATCTGTCATGGCTGGGCACATACGCACCGGATCGTCGCGCCGCGCTCGAGCGGTTGTTCGTACGCCCAGCGATGCGCCAGGCCGACCGTAAGTTCCTGATGGGCGGCGCACAGTATCCAGACGATTTTCCGTGGACCCCCAACATCTATTTCGTCCGCCACGTGCCTCCTGACGACCATTCCGCATTCTTCTGTTCGTCGCGGCTGACGCTCAATGTGACGCGCGAGGCGATGGCGCGCATGGGTTGGTGTCCATCCGGGCGCCTTTTTGA
>DATAFY010000490.1:0-2821 GCA_036257205.1 Steroidobacter sp.
ACGCGGATCATCGAAGATGCTGCGGGCGTTGCGCGCGATGCAGCCGGCCCGATCACATCGCCCGAGCTGTACGTCGTCATCGACATACCGCTCAAGAGCACCGGCACGCCTGCGAACGTTCCATTGCGCGGCGTTGGCCTCCGGGCGCGCGAACTGCGCCGGAAGTTCACGATCGTTGAGGGTCGTGATTTCCAGCCAGGCACGTTCGAGGTGATCGTCGGGCGAGGCGCCCAACTGCAATTCGCCGGACTGCAAGTGGGCGCAAGGCTACAGTCGGGAACGACCGAGTGGCGGGTCGTCGGGGCGTTCGAGGACGACGGCAGCGTCGCCGAATCGGAAATCTGGACGGACGCCGCCATCCTGCAGGGCGCTTACAGTCGGGGCACGTCGTTTCAGTCGCAGCGTGTGCGGCTTGTCGCGCCAGATGCGCTACAGACGTTCAAGGACGCCTTGTCGCTCGACCCTCGCTTGAACGTTCGCGTGCTGACCGAGAAGCAATACATGGCTGAGAAATCGGCGACGATCGACACACTGATTACCGTGGCCGGCGGAGCAATCGGCGTACTGATGGGCCTCGGAGCCGTCTTCGGCGCGCTAAACACGATGTACTCCGCCGTTGCGGCGCGCTCACGCGAAATCGCCACGCTTCGGGCGCTCGGTTTTGGCGCCTGGCCGGTAGTGATTTCTGTGCTGGCCGAAGCGATGCTCCTGGCGCTGGTGGGCGGCTTGTTCGGCGGCGTGCTCGCGTATTTCGGCTTCAATGGCGTACGCGCCTCGACGATGAACGGATTCAATCAAATGACCTTTGCCTTTGCGGTCACGCCTCAGTTGCTCATGCACGGCCTTCTCTACGGCTTGGCGCTCGGCTTCATCGGCGGCCTGCTGCCGGGGATTCGCGCGGCGAAACTGCCGGTCACGACGGGTCTTCGAGAACTGTAGCTGCACACAACAGGTTAGGCTGTGGCCTTAGGGCGCGGCAACTGTCGCTGGTTGTGCGAGAACGAGCGATCTGACGAAAGCGGACGTGCATGGTGTGATGATCACAATCACACAGGCTTTTTTGCGCCCGCTTGGGGCTGATGCCGCCTACAACGTCTGACTCACGACTGTCTGAACCACTGCGGCACCAGGCGCCACAGGGTTCTTTCGAATTGTGGAGGGAAGAAGCCGAAATGACTGATGCGCCGTGCGCCCACGTGCTCGGGCGCGATCCGCAGGTATTCGATCGACGCACTTGCATAGAGACCGTGCAATGACCGAATTCCCTCGGCGGACATCATCTCATCGTCGGTGAAAGATACCGACAGGATCGGCGTGCGCACTGATGCATACGCTGCGCGTACGCCGTCGCCGTCTGCGGTGACGACGTATTCACGACTGGTGCACCACGCCACTGGTCGATCGCCCCGCGGGGCAGGTTGCCGATTTTGCGCAGACGCTTACCGGGAAAGTAACCCGCGATTCTTGTCGCGACGGGCGCCATGACGTACCAGATCCACCACACATACCGCTTTGGTCCGCCAGGCATTCTCGCGCCAATAGCCGCTGCCTGTCGCAACGGTCACAACCCGGTCGATCTTTCCGCGGTTCGGAATAAGCCCCAGGAGTTGCCCTCCGAGACTGTGGCCTACCCAATACAGCGGCGCATCCGGCAAGCGCGTTTTCACAAAATCGATCACCGCAGCGCAATCCTCCATCGCCCAACAGTTGATGTCGACTTCAAACCCGCGCAGCGATTTGGGCGCGGACAGCCCGATGGCCACCAGAAAGCCCTGCAACGAGAGCCATTCGGCGAAGGGGGCGTAATACTTCTGTGCGACGCCCATGGCGGACGGCACGATTACTGGGCCCGCGGCCCGGCGCCGGACCCGAAGAGCCGTACGACAAGTCTGGCGTCGTTCTGCACCACAAGCGTGTGCTGGGTGTGCATACGGGCGATCGGATCGACTGATAAAGGACGCGGCATTCTCGTTTTATGCCGCCCTCCCTCGCCACGCGAGGGAGGGCTGTCAACTTACTCGCCAAAACGCATGCCGAAGGCGAGCCCCCAGGTGCGAGGCTCGATCGCGAAGACATTCGTAAACAGACCGGAAGAGGCGTCGGTCACGTACATGCCCGTGATGGTGTCATCGTCCATCCAATTGTTCACATAGCCGCGCAGATACCAGGACCGGTCCGAGGGAGCGATCTCGATTTGCGCGTTCAACACGTCCCACGATTCGATCTTATCGATGGGCTGGTTGAAAATCCGTGCATAGAAGTCTGAGCGCCAGTAGTAGTCGGCCCGCGCCGTCAGTGCGTAATCGGCGCCCACCGCAAATGCGTACTGCGCCCCCACCTTGAACGAGAACTCCGGCGCACTAGGGAGTTCGTTGCCGCCCAGATCCGCGGGAACGCCGTCGCTGAAAAACGGCTGGCATGCGGGCGCAAGACTCAGGAGTCCGAACGGGCCGCCGAGCGCTGGATCCAGCAGGCACCCGGCAGCCACTGCGGTCGGGACGAGCTGCGTCGGAATCACGTAGTTCGATGCGTTCAACACATCCTTCACGACCGTAAAGTTCGGATCGCCGTTGCTTGGATCTCGCGGGTTGATGCTTTGCGCATCCTTGATCTCGGTATTGAGATACGCAAGGTTCAAATCGAACAGCAGATCGTCGACAGGGCTGAATATGAATTCGCCCTCGAGTCCCCAGATGTTCGCGTCAATGTTCTCGTTCACCGAAGTGCGCGCAACGATTTTGGAGATTTGGAGCGAATCGTACTGATAGTAAAAGCCCGTGAGATTCGCCTGGACTCGACCGCCGGCGATCACATTCTTGCT
>DATAFY010000494.1:0-1623 GCA_036257205.1 Steroidobacter sp.
CGCGCTCGCGCACGGGTATGCCAAGCAGTTCGTCCCGAACTGCGCCGCCGACCAGGTAGGTTCTCATGGGCAGAGTGTAAGAGCGTGTAACGTGCGAGGTGCAACCTCCACACACGAGCAGATCATGCGCCGTTCCATCCAGCTGCGTCGGCCGCGCCTCGCCCGCGGATTGCTTCTACTCATGCTCGCCGCGCCCTCGTTGTCCGGTTGCTACCTCATGCAGGCGACGACCGGGCAGATGGACGTCATCGCCCGACGTCAGCCGATCTCCGCGGTGTTGTCCAGCCCCGCAACGCCGCCCACGATCCGTTCCAGGCTCGAGTATGCGGCGTCCGCTCGCGAGTTCGCCTCACGGGAATTGGCGCTGCCCGACAACGGCAGCTACCGCAGCTACGCGGACCTGCAGCGGCCGTACGCGGCGTGGAATGTCTTTGCGACCGAGGAGTTCTCGGTCGAACCGCTGCGCTGGTGCTTTCCGATTGCGGGCTGCGTCGTGTACCGAGGCTATTTCAATGAGAGCGCCGCGGAAGCATACGCGCGTCGTCTTCGGTTCCGCGGCTATGACGCCGCAGTCGCGGGGGTCCCAGCGTATTCCACCCTGGGTCACTTCAATGACCCGATCCTCAGCACGATGCTTCACTGGAGCGATGCTCAGCTCGCCGGGACGCTGTTTCATGAGCTCGCACATCAGGTCGCGTACGCGCCGGGCGATTCGCAATTCAATGAAGCCTTCGCCACAGTGGTGGAAGAAACAGGCGTCGAGCGTTGGCTCGCAGCGGCCCAGCGCTCGAACGATCTGCAGGTCTGGCGCGTGCACCGGGAGCGGCATTTGCAATTCATCAGCTTGCTGCTCGAGGCGCGCGAGCGGCTGGGGGCGCTTTATCGCTCGGATTTGGGCCCAGCCCAAAAGCGCGATCGCAAGCAGTATGAATTCGGCGCGCTGAAGCTCGCCTACGCGCAGCTCAAGCGCGAATGGCGCGGTGACGCAGGCTACGATCGCTGGTTCGAACGCACGCTCAGCAATGCGGATCTAGTTTCGGCGGCGACCTACTACGCATGCGTCCCGGAGCTCAGACAGCGGCTCGCAGCGCTCGGAGGGGATCTCGCCGCGTTTTATGAAGAGGCGAGAAAACTCGCGGCGCTGAGCAAGGATGAGCGGCGGCTGCTGCTCTGCAAGCAACCGCCGTGAGCGACGGCGACGCTCATGCCCGCCAGAGCGTCGCGTACGCCGCTAGCGTATTGGGAAGACGAGCGTCGAGTTGCCCCGGCGAATGGTCATCGCGAAGGCGCTCTGATTGCGCGCCGCGGCGCGAAGCTGATCGACATTGCTCACACGCGCTCGGCCTATCGCAAGGATCACGTCGTTGGGCCGCAAACCGTTGAGCGCGGCAGGACTGCCGTCAGCAACGCTCTGGACGAGCACGCCCCCGTCTGCCGTGGCGAGCGCGGCGCCTTCGAGGGCCTCATGGATATCCGCCGCCGCGTCGCCCTCTGCGCTGCCACGCTGACCGATCATAGCGGTTACGCGCCGCGGTTTGCCTTCGTGGACGAGGCCAAGCTCCACCTTTTCACCGATGCGCAGCAGACCCACCGCATTGCGCAGCTCAGAGGCGTTTGCGACGT
>DATAFY010000528.1:0-8380 GCA_036257205.1 Steroidobacter sp.
ATGCCGCTCGGAAATCACGTCCGAGCCGTAGACCTGGTGGGCGCGCGAGCCGTGCGACAACCGCACTTCCTGCGCGCCGAGCCGCATCGTGCCGCCCAGATCCGATTTCTCGGTGCGCTGCTCCACCGTGCCCTTCTGATCCTGCCACTCCGCAATGAGCGCGATGACAGGATGCGGGGAAGCGCGGTTGAACTCGGTGGAGTTTGCGCCCTCGAGCGCGGCCACGTTGCGCGCGTACTCGGTGATCGCGAGTTGCATGCCCAGGCAGATGCCCAGGTACGGTATCTTGTTTTCACGGGCGTAACGGATCGACTGAATCTTGCCGTCGATGCCGCGCTCGCCGAAGCCGCCCGGCACGAGGATTGCGTCCACGTTCTCCAGACAACCAACGCCGTGCTTCTCCACGTCGGTCGCTTCGACGAACTTGATCTTCACGCGCGTGCGCGTACGCACTCCCGCGTGCACCAGCGCCTCGCTCAGAGAGATGTACGAGTCGCGCAGATTCACGTACTTGCCGACCATCGCAATCGTGATCGACATGTCGGGGTTCGCCTTCGCGGCCACGACCTGACGCCACTCGCTCAGATCCGCCGGCGGCACATCGAGGCGCAGCTTGTCTACGACGATCTCATCGAGACCCTGCTCGTGCAGCAACAGCGGAATCTTGTATAGGTCGTCGGCGTCCACGGCCGAAATGACGGCGCGCTCTTCCACGTTCGTGAACAAGGCGATTTTGCGGCGCTGCTCTTCCGGCAGCGGATTCTGCGAACGGCACAGCAGAACGTCCGGCTGGATGCCGATCGAACGCAGCTCCTTGACCGAGTGCTGCGTCGGCTTCGTCTTGATCTCGCCGGAGCTCGGAATGTAAGGGATCAGCGTAAGATGCATGTAAAGCACGTTGTTGCGCCCGAACTCCACGCCCATCTGACGTATCGCCTCAAGGAAAGGCAGAGACTCGATGTCGCCGACGGTGCCGCCGATCTCAACCATGCAGACGTCCGCATCGCCGGCCCCCAGACGGATGCAGTGCTTGATCTCGTCGGTAATGTGGGGAATGACTTGAACCGTTGCGCCTAAATAGTCGCCTCGCCGCTCTTTCGCGATGACGCGTTCGTAGATGCGTCCCGTCGTGAAATTGCTGTTGCGCGAGGTCGTCGTCCTTACGAAGCGTTCGTAGTGGCCGAGGTCGAGGTCGGTTTCCGTGCCGTCCGTCGTGACGAATACTTCCCCGTGCTGAAACGGACTCATCGTACCCGGATCCACGTTGATGTAGGGATCCAGCTTGACCATGCTCACCTTGAGCCCGCGCGCCTCAAGAATGGCGCCCAACGAAGCGGCTGCGATGCCCTTCCCAAGCGAGGAAACGACACCGCCGGTCACACAGATATAACGCGTCATCGCAGGCACCGTCGTGTTAGGAGAGTGGATCTTGAACGCCGATGCGCGGCGCGCATCGTGAGTGTTCACGACGGGAGGGCAGTTTAACTCAAGTAACGCATAGCGGATAGGACCTGAGAAGCGGCGATTGGATTTGCGGATGGTTCGGAAATAGGGAGCAAAGGGGGAGCAGACTCTGGGTCTATCCGCCTTGGGTTATCGGCTGTCCACTTCTTCCTTTTCCCAGATGATGGATGCTGCGGTTTCGCCTGCGCGCGCCGCAAACTCATCGGCAACCCACAGATCGCCGACGGCGGCGAGGCGATCGCCCGAGTAAATGAGCGGCAGACGACGGCGTCGCCAGGGCGGCACGCCAGCGGCCTGGAGCAACTTTTTTAGGCTGTGGCGATGCGCGTGACCCGCCGGCCGCAGCTTCTCTCCCCCCGACCGGAACCGAACGGCAAGCCTCGAATCGAGTTTTGGGAGGGACAACGGACCCTCAGGGTCCGGGATCAGACGCAAACGTCCTAGCGAGGCGGGCAACTCGAGCGTACGCGTCACATCCCACACAAGCTGGTGCGTATCGAGCGGCGGGAATCGGTGATCGAGCAGTAGGAAGCCGCGGTATCGTCTGATCTCGACGTCGTCCCAACTCACGCAGGGCATGCGATCAGCGCCTGCCGTCAGCAGATCGCGCTCGATGGCGGCGAGTTTGCGCGTCGAGGGCGCACGTGCGCCGTGTGCACGGATCCAGCTGCGCAACGCATTGCGACGACGCGGCGGATCCAGGTCGGCCAGACCCGCCGCATCCAGGCCCGCACTCGTCTCGAGACGACTAAGATCGCTGTGCGCGCTCGCAGCAAGGATCTCCTCGGCCTCCGCCAGGTGCGCCGCGGATCGGGTTGCACTACGCGCCAATGCCGGCCAGCGCTCACGCAGTCGAGGCGCTATCTCATGGCGCAAGAAGTTGCGATCCAGATCCGTGTTCTGGTTGGATGGATCATCGATCCACACGAGGCCTTCGCTCTGCGCCCAACCTTCCAGCTCGGCCCGGGTAAATGAAAGCAGCGGACGCACCAGTCGCCCGACGCCGAATGGTTGGGCCGCAGCGATGCCGCTCAGTCCTTTCACCCCCGCCCCGCGCAACAAACCGAGCAGCACTGTTTCGAGCTGGTCATCGGCATGGTGCGCCGTCAGAAGGACCTCGCCGGGCTGCAACATCTCCCGCAGCGCTGCGTACCGCGCCCGTCGCGCGGCAGCCTCGAGGCCGCCCTGGCTCACGTCCACGCGCACGCACGCCGAAGTGAATGCAACGTTCAGCTGCGCGGCGCTCGCTTCGCAGTGCGCGCGCCAGCGATCGGAATTCCTCTGGAGCTGATGATCGATGTGCGCGGCGCGCAGGGTGAAACGCGCGCGCTCACCCACGATCCGCGCGAGAGCGTGCAGCAATACGGTCGAGTCCAGGCCGCCGCTCAGAGCCACGCAGAGCGCGGAGCCGTCCGCAATCCCGAGTGAGTGGACGGCGTTCAGCAGAGCGTCTGGCGAAAATTTGTGCATGCCATGGGCCGTCGGCGATCAGCCAGACTGACGAACAGGCGTTCTAGGAACCTCGCCGAGCACGGCCAAGCGCGTCCCGACTTGGTCCGGCGCGAGAAGCGCCGTTCCGCATCCTACCCTTCGCTGTAAACGCCGTAGCCGCGCAGTCGCTCCTGACGCGACTTCATCAACTGCTCAAACGGCGCCGCCTGCAGCTCGTTGAGCCTGCGCACGAGCGCTTCCTTCACTGTATCCGCCATCACCTGTGGATCGCGATGCGCACCGCCCAACGGCTCCTTAATGACTTCGTCCACCACGCCCAGCTTCGCGATCCGCTCGGCGCTCACGCCCATGGCTTCGGCGGCGAGATCTTTCTTGTCGGCGCTGCGCCACAGAATGCCCGCGCACGCCTCGGGGGAGGCGACCGCAAATATGCTGTATTGAAGCATCAGCAGACGATCGGCCATGCTAATCGCCAATGCGCCGCCGGAGCCGCCCTCGCCGATCACGACCGAGATGATAGGCGTGCGCAGCGTGGCCATTTCGAAGAGATTCCGCGCGATCGATTCACTGATGTTGCGCTCCTCCGCGCCCACGCCGGGATAAGCGCCCGGCGTATCAACGAAGGTGATGACCGGCAGCCGAAAGCGTTCGGCGAGCTTCATGAGCCGCAGCGCCTTGCGGTAACCCTCCGGCCTGGGCATGCCATAGTTGCGCCGTACGCGCTCCTTGGTGTCGCGCCCCTTCTGCTGACCGATGATCATTACAGGCTTGCCTTCCAGGCGCGCCAAGCCGCCCACGATCGAGTGGTCGTCCGCGTACATGCGATCGCCGTGCAGCTCCTGGAAATCCGTAAAGACCGCGCCGATGTAATCGAGCGAATACGGACGCTGCGGATGACGGGCGAGCTGCGCAATCTGCCACTGTGTGAGGTTGGAGAAAATGCTGGTCGTGAGCGCCCGACTCTTGGCGCGCAGGCGTGCGATCTCCTCGCCAATGTTCACTTCAGCGTCGTTCGAAACGAACTTCAGCTCATCGATCTTGGCTTCCAGCTCCGCAATCGGCTGCTCGAAGTCTAGAAAATTCATGGCCATACGGCGTCAACGCATCTTATTGGGATGGCGGAACATAGCGGGGGCGCCGCCGGAGGGCAAGCTCGCACCCCTCGCATCGGCGCGCGAATTCGCGCCGGGCCGATGCGGCGGCGCCGGGAGGCGCGTTCAGTCCGCTTCCGGGGCGCCCCCCGTTCTAGCCAGGTCCTGCGGGTTCACTTTGTCGACGTTGAAGCGTCCAAGGCGCTCGCGCATCGTCTTCAGCACGTCGGCCAGCGGCGGGGGTTCATCCTTGATCCAACGCAGCGGATTGACGCGCGCCACGACGAACGCGCGCAGATACGGACTGACTAGACCGCGATCTTTCAGCTTAGCGACCACCTTGCTGACAAGTTCGTCCACTTCGAACAACTGCTCCGCGCGTTTTTCGTGCGCGGCGAGCGCTTTGCTGAGCGGCTCGCCCGAAAACTCCTCGAGTCGTCGCAGAATCGGATAATAGGCGCCGCCGGCGAAGGCGCTCTTCTTCTCGTAACACGCCCCAAGCGTCACGAGCGCCGCTTCCTCGAGATAGAACGCAACATCGCTTTCTGGGCGGCGCGGCTCCTCGTCGATGAGTCCGCGGAAGATGCGAATGACCTCTAACGCACGTTCGCGCAGGTTGTGCGCCTTCTCGGTGTTAAGCGCGAGTATTTGCCACGCGATCTCGCGATGGGGTACGACGATCGCAACGATCGATTTGGCGCCGAGTCGCCGCATGGCTTCGAGGCGATGCCGACCGTTCGGGGTCCAGAAGCCGCCGTCAGGGGCAGTAATGGCGATGATCGGATCCAGAAACAGGCCAGTGCGGTCGATAACGCCCGATAGCTTCTTGTGGTGAGCGTCCGACAAGTCGCGCTGGAACGGAGTCGGCTCGACGCGATCGATCGGCAGCGCCGCGAGCAACAGCGGATTGCGCCCGAGCGGCTCGCAGTAGCTGCCGATCAGCAGACCGCCCTCCGCTTCGACCTTCCCCGCTGCGACGGCCGCATCCTCGGGAAGATGCTCCAACCGACACTCGGCTGGCTGCACGCCGCGCGATCGCGGAGCCGCCTTCTTTGGCGTCTTACGGCGCGCGCGCGCCCTTTTTCGTTTTGCCGTAGCTGTGCTTTTGGCGGCCATGGCTTGTCCTTCGGCTGGAACCTCGGTCGGAAATGCGCTAGAGCCCTCTTTTGAGTCTGGCCCAATGCAACGCCGGGAGAGCGCGCCAATCATTCGCGGTTCAGGAGATTCGCCGGCGAGTACTGATCGGTCAATATTCGCGCCCCCGGGGTCCAGTCCTGGCCGCGCGAGAACAGCGACAAGACTTGCGCGGCGCTGAAGCCGAAGCGAGCGAAGGCGCTCTCGAACGTCGAGCTGTTCGCGGCGAGTCGCTCGTCGGGGGGCAGCGCGCCGTTCGCGGCGATGATGACGCGATTGTCCTGCTTCAAATTGAAAAACTGCGGGAACACGGAGGCGTACGTGGTCGACTCGTGATCGTACAATCGGCTGCGGGAAAACGTGTTCGCCGCCAGCACGCCGGCGGGCGCGAGAAGCGCCTTGACCTCGGCGATGAATTCTCTGGTGAGCAGGTGCTCCGGAATATACTCATGATCGAAGGCGTCGAGCATGACGAGGTCATAGCGGCGCTGTTCTCGCAAAGCGCGCTTCACGAACACGCGCCCATCCGCCGTATGAAGGCGCACGCGTTCGTTTTCTCTGAAGTTGAAATACTGTCGCGCGACCCGCACCACCGCCGGATCGATCTCCACCACGTCGATGCGAGCCTGCGGGAGCACTTCGGCCAACGCGCGCGGCAGCGTACCGCCGCCGAGGCCGACGATCAGGACTGAACGCGGCGAGGGCTGTACATACAACGCCCCCAGCATCATGCGCGGATAGCGCATCACCATCCGATCGGGACTCTGCATGTCGATGCAGGACTGCCGGCCGATCCGGCACTGCCGCGTGAAACACATGCAGCGCACGTGCGCGCTCTCGTAGACGAGCACCTCGCGATACAGGGAGCGTTCCGAGTGCAAAAGTTGCAGCGACTGCGCACCGGCGCTGAACGCCGTCAGCGTAATGAAAGCCGCCGCGAGCCAGCGTACTGCGCTATCCACGCGCCGATTCCCGGGTGAACCACGCGGCTGCGGCGATCGACCCCGAGATCGCCAGCATGCCGAGCAGGATTTGATTCACTTCCATAATTAGCACCAGATAGAAAGATGTGCACAGCGTGCCTGCCGCGCTGCCGAACGTCGATACGAAGTACAGTTGGCCCGCATGACGCCCGGAGCTCGAGCGGTCTTGCACAACCAGTCGGACGGCGTACGGCGAAACCATCCCCGAAAAGAACGTAGGCGCGAAGAACAACAGCGCGGCGCCCAGCAAAGATCCGAACCTGGGATCAGGTGCGGCTTGGGCCGCCGCCTCGAGCATCGCACCCGAGAAGAGCAACACGGGCAGCGCCGCCAGCGCCGCCGTCAACAGGATCACGCCCAGCCGCCGGACGGTAGGCGTGTGCATCGAATAGCGCCCGCCGGCCAGATACCCCAGCGACAGCGCCAGCATGAACACCGTGATAATCGCTCCCCACACGTAAATGCTGCTGCCGAAGGTGGGCGCGAGCAGCCTTCCGCCGAGCAACTCAACGGCCATCACAAAGAATCCCGACCAACCGGCGATCACATACGAGAGCACGACGTGCACATGTCACCTCGGAAGGTTCGCAAGAGTGTTTTGCGGAAAAAAAACAGGGCGCCGTCGCACCGAAAAAACGCGAGATTTCTCCAGCAGTCCTATCTCGACAGACGCATTCTTGCGTGCTCGCCCGAACCTTGAGCGGTCCATTTCATGCAGCTTAGTGCCCGCGCTGCGGCGCCACAACGGCGCGTCCGCATTCTCCGCGGTTGCGCGGCCCAAACGGCGAGTCCAAAGTTGGGCGCGTGAACCAGCAAGAGCTCAGTGAAATACACCAGACGCTTGCAGCCGTACAGGATACGGTCGGTTCGCTCACCTTCCCCCGTTGCGACCAGGACGACGTCTACGAGCTGATTGAACGGATCGAGTCGGAGCTCGCCTGCGCTCATCCGAACCTCCAGTTGATCGACACGTTCCTGAACTCGCTCGCACGCAGCCTGCGGACTGAACCCGGAGCGCGTCGCGCGTGCCTGCGCATTGAGGAAGTGCTGGAGCGCACCGGATTGCCGAGCACGTGGCAAGCGGGCATCTGATGATCGCCCTGACGGCGCCGCCCGGCCACGGGTCGCGGCCGCGCGCGTGCGACCTGCCTCATCCGCGAGGCTTGTCTGCCGACGCGGTTTCGCCCATCGCGGCGACCAATTCGAACGAGTCCTGAATCTGACCGCGCGGACGCGGCGCTGAGCCGCGCATCCAGATCGAGTCCGCGAAATCGCGCGCCTGCAGCGGCGGCACGACGAGCGGCATCCAGTGTCGGTCCTGCCACAGCACGACGCACCCGCTCGGATCGAGCGCTCCTTCGTAGCAGTCGCGCCGCGTGATGCGTATCGTGACTGACTTGAGTTGAAGGTCCGGGGCGCGATTGACGATTCGTCCGCGCAATTCAAACGGCGCGCCGCCCCCAGACAACTGCATGGCTTCCATCCCGACGGCTGTGAGCGGCACGGCCGTGAGCGGCGCGGCGGGCGAAGTCGGCTGCCCGCGTTGCGGCAGCGTCGGAGACTCCGGCGCCGGGCCTCTCATCCGCTGCACCACCCCCCACGCGAGCAGGGCGGCGAGAATCATGAGACCGGCGATGCTGACCGGCCGCAAGCGCGGGACGGCGAGAGTCACAAGAAGCAAGAGGGCGGCGAGAATCCAGTACACGAGCGAAGCATAACCGGTCAGACGACGCGCCGAGCGGGCGCCGCGCACACGAACGACGCTCGCATGCACTCCAGAAGGCGCGAGCCGGCTCGCGAGACCTGACGCGGCCCGCCCGGCCGTGTCGTCATGCGTGGATGCGCTGGCTCAGGAGACCTCCATCACCGGAACCTGGGTTGCAGGAACACGTTGATTCTGTACCTCTACCGACAGGAGAGCCGCCATGGGCGCCGAGTCTCGCAACGAAGGCGAAGGCAACAAGACCGCCGATCGCAACTACCGCAAAGCCACCCGGAAGTTTGTCGCCTCGGAGCGAGGCAAGCGTGCGATCCGCAAGGCGGGCGAGGTACGCTCAGCGGAGAAGAAAGAGATTCGCGCGGCGGAGCAAAAAGCCAAGGCGCGCGCGAAAGAGCACGATCCGGCGGAAGTCCGGAAACATTCCAAGCCGTCCTGAGCGGAGAGCGCTCCTGAGCGACGTGCAACCCTTCTCGGAGCGGCTGGACGAAAGAACGCAGCCCCCATGACGGCGCCAGCCGGTCGGACGCCTCTCGCGG
>DATAFY010000531.1:0-4283 GCA_036257205.1 Steroidobacter sp.
GTGGTGGGGATGGCTGGTTGCCGGTGCGGTGTTGCTTGGCGCCGAAATGTTCGTCATCGACGCGCAGTTCTATCTTGTCTTCCTTGGCGTTGCGGCTGCGATCGTCGGACTCGCCGGGCTGTTTGGCCTGGAGGCGCCGATGTGGCTGCAGTGGCTCGCATTCGCCGTCCTATCGATCCTCGCCATGGTCTCCTTCCGCAAGCGCCTCTATGGACTCGTGCGAGGCCGGATCGGTCAGGTCCAGGAGAGGCTAACGCTGGGTGATCGCGTCAGAGTGCCGACGCGTCTTGAACCAGGTCAAACCTGCCGCGTCGATTATCGGGGCTCCACCTGGGACGCGCGTAATGTCGACGCACAACCGATCGAAGCCGGGGAAGAGGCGGTGATCGCGGCTGTGGACGGTTTGACGCTGCACGTGCGAGGCGCGTAACGGGTTTTCGCGAGCCTGCGTGACAGAAGAGTGAGCGCCTGAGCAGCCGTTCCGAATCCATTTCGTGATAATGCGTCGGGTGTGATCCTCCGATTCGAAAAAAGGAAAGCGTGTGACCACAACCCTGTACGTCGTCCTGGCCATCGTCGCGCTCGTCGTCATCGTTGTGATGAAGACTGCGATCGTCGTACCTCAACAGAGCGCCTTCGTCGTCGAGACTCTCGGCCGTTACAGCCGGACGATACAGGCAGGCTTCCATGTTCTGTTCCCGTTCGTCGAACGCGTCGCCTACAGGCATACGCTGAAGGAGGAGGCGCTCGATATTCCCGAGCAGATCTGCATCACCAAGGACAACGTGCAAGTCGGAGTCGACGGCGTGCTCTATTTGCAAGTCCTCGATGCGCGCAGCGCCTCATACGGCATCAGCAACTACCGCTTCGCGATCACGCAACTGGCCCAGACAACGCTGCGCAGCGAGATCGGCAAGATCGATCTTGATCGCACGTTCGAAGCGCGCGCAACGATCAATGCGAACGTGGTGAGCGAATTAGACCACGCATCCGCATCGTGGGGCGTAAAGGTGCTGCGCTACGAGATCAAGAACATCAACCCGCCCAAAGACGTGCTCCACGCAATGGAGAAGCAGATGCGCGCCGAGCGTGAGAAGCGCGCGATCGTGCTGACCTCGGAGGGCGATCGCGATGCGAAGATCAATCAGGCGGAGGGTGAGAAACAGCGCGTCATCAAGGAATCCGAGGCGAGCAAGCAGCAGCAGATCAACGAGGCGCAGGGGCAGGCCGAAGCCATCCTGGCGGTCGCGACGGCCACTGCCGAGGGCTTGCGCCGCGTCGGCGAATCGTTGGCCGGCCGCGGCGGCATGGAGGCGATGCAGCTGCGCGTGGCGGAGGAGTACGTCAAGCAATTCGGCAGGCTTGCGAACGAAGCTTCGAGCACGCTCGTCGTGCCGGCCAATCTGAGCGACATTTCTTCCATGATCGCGATGGCCACGAGCGTCGTGAAGCAGCAGACGGCCAAGTGATGTAGCGGCTGTCGTTATTGAGTAGCAGCGGTTAGAGCGGCCGCTCAGGTCACGGCGCGCAGCAGCCGCCCGACGAAGCGCTCCAACTGCGCCAGCGTGCCGCACTCTTCGACCTGACCGCAATAGGGAGCGTAATGGCGGATCTCCGAGTCGCCCGTGTTCCACATGGCTCGTGGTTCGGGGTTCAGCCAGATCACGCGTCGTGCGCGGTCATAGAGCTCCTTCAGCACGTCGGTACGCGCATCCCCGAAGTTGTTGCGGGCGTCGCCCAGGATGATGATCGTCGCGCGCCTGTCGACGTCCTCGAGACAAAGCTTGCGGAAATCGGCAAGCGCCTGTCCGTAGTCGGTGGAACCCCCGCCGTATTGCCGCAGCGTGAGCGCAATCGCATCCTCGACGTTGTTGCGCGCGAAAAGCTCGGAGACTTCGCCCAGGTCGCCGGAGAACGCAAACGAGCGCACTTTCGGGAGCACTTCGCCCAGACTGTACAGAAGCATCAGCATGAAGCGCGCGTACTGTGCGACGGAGCCGCTGACATCGCAGATTGTGAAGATCTTCGGTCGAGCAACCCGGACCGATCTCCACTGCAGCTCGAAGATCGCAGCGTCGTATTGCATATTGCGCCGGAGCGTGCGCGGTACATGGAGCTGTCCGCGGCGGAATACTTTTTTGCGATGGGAATAGGTCGAGATCAGCCGGCGCGCCATCCGTTGCACCAGTTCCTGGATCAGTCGGTGATCTCGTTGCTCGAGCGAGGACAACCGCACGCTGCGCAATAGATCTTCGCGCAGGCGCCGTCCCGTCACATCGGCGTGCAGCAAAAACTGATGCTCGACGTAGTCGCGGACGCGCTCTCGCAGCCAGTCCCTGCGGCGAGTGAGCTCATGCCCTAGGCGACGCTCCGCGGGCGATGCACCGTCGATGAGTCGCGCGATCTCGTGCTGCAGGTCCGCATGGCCCATGGCATCCATGATGCGCCGCGTGTACACGCTCTTCTGCGTAAACACCTCGATCTCATGGACATTCACCTGTCGGCCGGCGCTATTGATTGCGATGTTGATCTCGAGCTCATTGCCCTGGACGAGGAGCCGACCCAGGACGGAAGAGGGCTCCGCAGCGCCCGCGGCCCCTTCCGAGAAGCTCGGGTCTTGTTCTGTTCGCGGCCGGTGCGAGTGGTCTTGCCTGGCTGCGACGTCCTTCGAGCCTGAACGCTCACGACGAGGCGCAGCCGAGAGGGCCTCTGCGCGGCGCTCGGTCTGGCTTCCATCGCCGCCGCCTCCCTGACTTTCGCCGGCCGCACTGTCCCGGCCCGAATCGGTCCTTTCCGGCGAGGCGCTGCGTGCGTTGGGCGGCGGCTGCCGGCTGCGGAAGGAAAAGAACTGATCGAAGCACGCATCGAAGGCGGCTCTCTCATCCGATGTCTTGGGCAGCGTGAGCGCGAGCGCGTCTTTGAGCAATTGACGATCGCTGTAGCCAACGAGGTGCGCCGCCCGCAACGCGTCGAGCGTTTCGGCCGTCGAGATGCGTACGTCGGCGTTGCGAAGCGCGCGAATGAAATTGGCGAGGAGCGTGTCCATTGCGAAGATATTCCGCTGGGCTGTAGCGGTCGTCCCGGTGCGGATCGTCGGAAAAGCCGCGCAGCGCTATCGGCTTGAGCTGCGCGCGTTCACGGACTTGTCGGTGAGCGTATCGAGCTCGGGTTGCACGTTCTCGATGTCTTCCTGGAACTTGAGAATGACGTTCATGGTGTTGCCCACGAGCTCAGGGTCCAGACGGTCGGCGTGCAGCAGCAACAGCGTTCGGGCCCAGTCGATCGTCTCCGAAATCGAGGGAACTTTCTTCAGATCCATCTCGCGCAGTTGGTGAATGAACTTGACCAGCTGTGCCCGCAATTGCGGCGGGATAGACGGCACGCGCGCGTTGATGATGCGCTGCTCGAGTTCGATGTCCGGGAACGGAATGTACAGGTGAAGACAGCGTCGCTTCAGCGCGTCTGAGATTTCGCGCGTATTGTTGCTCGTGAGAAAGACCAGAGGCGGTTCGCGACGCGCTTTGACCGTCCCGATCTCGGGGATCGATACCTGGTAATCAGAAAGAATCTCCAGCAGCAACGACTCGAATTCGTGATCGGATTTGTCGACTTCGTCGATCAGCAGCACGCACCCGCGCTCCTCGCGCAGCGCCTTCAACAACGGGCGCGCTTCCAAAAACTCTTCGGAGAAGAAGATATCGCCGAACTCGTGCAGGCGTTTGACGGATTCGGCGAAGCCCTTCGCGCCCTGCAGGACTTCGTCTAGCGTCTGCTTCAGCACCTGCGTGTAGAGCAGTTGCTTGCCGTACTTCCATTCGTACAACGCCTTCGCCTCATCCAGCCCTTCATAGCACTGCAGGCGGATGAGAGGCAGATCGAACATCTCCGCCGTCGTCTTCGCGAGCTCGGTCTTCCCTACGCCCGGCGGTCCCTCGATGAGTACGGGTTTGCGCAGGTGATACGCGAGATATACGGCCGTCGCGATCTGCTCCGAGCAGATATAACCATGGGCTTCGAGGCGTTCGCGAAGCGAAAGGACGGACGAGGCGATGTCTGGGATTGAAGGCATGCGGACGGCTCGCAGGCTCAGGTGGATGGCGCCTGCGGGCAGTAGAGCAGCTCCGCGTGCGCGCGGCAAATCCAGCGTCAGATCCCAACGTCCCTGCGCGGCGGCGATCAGCGTATGAGCGCGCGTCTGCAACCGCGTCGTAGTAAGAGCCGCGGAGTGCGATGAACGCGCCGCCGACGAAGCGCGCCGCACCGAGAAGCAAGGTCGCGCATAC
>DATAFY010000547.1:0-4156 GCA_036257205.1 Steroidobacter sp.
ACCGCCGCGAGCGAAATGGCGTGGGGATGCCGTGCAATCCATTTGGCCGCCTCTTCACGGGAGATTCCCACGGCCAGCATCGTGCCTTGTCCGGCTGTTCGGTATTGCAGGCGGCTGCGATGGAAGGTGACCCGAACGGCATCCTCCAGCGACAGCGCTCCAGAGATATAGGACGCCGCCATCTCACCGGCGCTATGACCCAGGACGGCCGCGGGTTCGACGCCCCACGATCGCCAGAGGGCCGCGAGCGCAACCTGCAGCGCGAAAATCGCCGGCTGTCCGATATGGGTTTGCTGGATGCGCGACGTCCGCTCGTCGGCCGTCAACTCGTGCAACAACGACCAGCCGGCGAGCCGGTCGAAGAGTTCGCTCACCTCCTCGATGGCTCGGCGAAAAACCGGTTCCTGCGCCAGCAATTCGCGTCCCATTGCCCACCACTGCTGGCCCATGCCCGAGCAGACGAACACGGGGTTCAACGCGGTAGCCGAAGTGCGACCGGTCGAAGTGTTGGCGCGGGTTTCGCCTGCAACGAATGCCTCGAGTTGCCCCACGAGCTCGGCGTGATCGTGAGCAACGAGCGCCAGCCGGAATTCGTGATGAGAACGCTTCACGCCGGCAGAAAAACAGATGTCGCGGAGCGTCTCACGCCGCAGGCCGCGCTTGTCTCCGAGCGCGCTCACATACGAGCGCGCCAGGTCGGATAGCGCGGATGCGCTACGTGCCGAAAGCGGCAGCATCCACGCAAGGTCGTCGGCGACTTCGGCGTGAATTCGCCCGGCTAAGCCGGCATCGGGAGGTGCCTCGAGGATCGCGTGTCCGTTCGTGCCGCCGAAACCGAAGGAGTTTACGGCTGCGCGCGGCGGGCGGCCGCGCGTTTCGGGCCAGGGCTCCAGTCCCTGTACGACCCTCAACCGCAGGTCATCGAAATCGATTTGTGAATTCGGAGTCTCGAAGTGCAGACTCTTGGGGATCTCGCGGTGCTGCAAGCACAGCGCTGCTTTGATCAAGCCAGTTATGCCCGCAGCCGCTTCCAGATGACCGATGTTGCTCTTGATCGAGCCGATCACGCAGCGGTCATTGGGGGGGCGCGCCTTACCATAGATTGCTCCGAGGGCTGCGGCCTCGATCGGGTCGCCCACGGGCGTTCCGGTCCCGTGCGCCTCGACGTACTGAATGCTATCCGGTGCAATATCAGCCAGCCGCAGGGCATCGGCTACGTTTGCTTCTTGTGCGACTTGGTTCGGAACCGAGATCCCCGCAGTGCGGCCATCCTGGTTGACCGCCGTCGCGCGAATCAAGGCATAGATGCGATCGCGATCGGCCAATGCGCGCGAGAGTGGCTTGAGAATGACGACGGCAGCACCTTCGCCGCGCACGTAGCCGTTGGCGCGTGAATCGAAGCTCTTGCACCGCCCGTCGGGCGATAACATCGATGCCTTAGAGAACCCGATGGTGAGTTCGGGCCGCAGCGTCAGGTTCACGCCACCTACGAATGCCAGCTCGCTCTCGCCGTTCCAGATGCTGCGGCAGCCTAAATGAGTGGCCACGAGCGAGGAAGAGCACGCGGTATCGACGGCGAGACTTGGTCCAACAAGGTTGAAGAAATAGGAGATGCGGTTGGCTGCGATACATAGCGACGAGCCGACATTGGTGTACGCATCGATGGCGGGCCGCGCCTCCGGCATGAGCTGGAGAATGCTGTAGTCCCAGCTGCAGATACCGATATACACGCTCGCCCGCTTGTTCGCCAAAGCGGCCAAGGTGAGGCCGGCATCTTCGACGGCGTGATATGCGACCTCGAGCAAAAGTCGCTGTTGCGGGTCTGCCGGCTCGGCCTCACGTGGGGTGATGCCGAAGAATTGGGCATCGAACCGATCGATTTGATCGAGAAAACCGCCCCAGCGCGTATTCATTCGTCCCGGCTTGGCGGGATCCGGGTGATACATCGCCGAGAGGTGCCACCGCTCTGCGGGAACCTCGACAACGGCGTCAACGCCGCCGACGAGCAAGTTCCATAAATCGTCGGGGCTACGCACGCCACCGGGCAATCGACAACCAATACCAACGATCGCGATCGGCTCGACGCTACTCATGGACACTTCCCAGCCTGTAAGCAGTCAGAATGCAAGGCTGGAATGACGGCGTCAACCGCTGAGCCACTGGCGGTAAAACAGACAGTCGTCCGCTGAGTTATGGGCCTAACACATTCTCCCGCGCGTCCATAAATGCGCCGGAGGGTGAACCAATTTGCAGGGGGAGGACACTCATTTGCAGGCGGATGACACATGTACCCGAGTTTAATGTGTACGCGAATTAATGTAGGCAACGCCCGCCCTCCTATTCAACACAGCGCGGGGTCAGGTATCATCTTCGGACGATTTTGTTGGAGCGGAGCATGCGATTGACGTGGCGGAGCGGATTGGCCGTTTCTGTAATCGTGCTCGCCATTGCGGCGGACTCTCTGCTGTTGCCCTCCGCGGCACAGCAGGTCGACACGGCGGTATCGCAGAAGCGTTTTCAGGATCTGTATGAGGCGGGCAATTATTCCGCCGCGCTTGCAGAAGCCCAGAAAGCAGAGGCCGCCGCCAAGCATGGCGGCACGAACAACTTTGCATACGTTTCCGCGCTGAACGACTTAGCTCGCGCCCAGCAGGCGTTGGGACAGTACGGCGAAGCAGCTCGGATGTTCAAGCAGGTGCTCGCCACGCTGCAGAAGAATCTCCCGCCGGGCGATTCTCGCTTGGCTCAGCCCCTCGCCAACCTCGCCACCGTGTATTTGCTGCAGGCCAATCCTCGTGAGGCAGAGAAACTGTACAAGCAGGCGCTCGACATCTCGACCAAGGCGCAGGGCGGACCCAATCAGAGTGTCGCTCTGCTTTTTAGTAATCTCGCCGACGTCTATAAAGCGCAAGCGCGCTACGAAGAAGCGGAGGCGCAATACAAGCGCGCGCTCGACATGGCGGACAAGGCCGGCGGTCCGACCAGCCTCCTGGTCGCGCTCATACTCAACAACCTCACCAAGGTCTACGAGGACCAGAGCCGCTTCGCCGAGGTGGAGGACGCGAGCAGGCGCTCGCTCGCCATCCGCGAGAAGGCGCTCGGCCCGCACCATCCCGACGTGGCCGCCAGCGTGAACAACCTGGCGCATTTGTACGAGCGGCTCGGCCGCTACGCCGAGGCCGACAAGCTGTTCCAGCGCTCCATCGAGATCTGGGAGAAGGCGCTGGGCCCGAAGCATCCTTTCCTCGCCTCCTCGCTGCTCAACCTTGCCAGCGTCTATGCCGACGAGGACCGCTTCGATGATGCGGAGGCGCTCTACAAACGCGCCCTGGGCATTCGAGAGGCGGTGTTCGGCCCCAATCACTCCGATGTCGCCACCGTGCTCAACAACCTTGCGGCGATCTACGAGGCTCAGGGCCGCTCCCAGGAATTGGAGACCTATTCCAAGCGGGCGCTTGCCATCGTCACGAAGACGCTCGGCCCGAACAATCCCGACACCGCCAAGGTGATCCGCAAGCTCGGCGTGGCCTATGATGCGCAGGGTCGCTACGCCGACGCCGACGCCCAGTTCAAGCGCGCGATCGACATCGCTACCAGGGCGTTCGGGCCACAGCACCGCTTCATCGCCACCGTGCTCATCAATCAGGGACAGATGTTCGAGCACCAGCGCCGCTACGGCGACGCCGAGCAAGCCTACAAGCGGGCGCTTGCCATCAACGAGAAGGTGCGCGGGCCCAACCATCCGGACACGGCGAGAACGCTCAATCACCTTGCGCAGTTGAGCGTCGCGCAAGGCAAGCCCGCGGACGCCATCGCCTATTCGCGCAAGGCGACCGCGGCGGTGCTCGCGCACGCCAAGCTCGGCGAATCGGGGGAGCGTCAGGCGCGCGACGGCGACGGATTGGTCGAGCAGCGGTCGGGCTTTTTCGTAAACCACGTTGCCAGCCTGGCTGCGGGGACGCGGGAGAACGTCGAGCCCGCGCCGGCGCTGGCGCGTGAGGCGTTCGAGACCGCGCAATGGGCAAACCAGTCCGCCGCTGCGGCCGCCGTCCAGCAATTGAGCCCGCGTTTCGCCAGCGGCAACGACGCGCTGGCTGCGCTCGTGCGCCAGAACCAGGATCTCTCCGCCTACCGGCGGGATCGCGAGAAGGCGCTG
>DATAFY010000601.1:0-6259 GCA_036257205.1 Steroidobacter sp.
CGGCTCGACTTTCAGCTGTGGCTCGCGCTGACGCGGATTCCGCGCGAACGCAGCACACGCGCAGCGCTTCGAGGTCATTCCAACAAAGCGCCGCATCTTAGTTGGTTCTGCTTGAACCTGTCTCATTCGGTTTTCTGTCGACGCTGATGGCGCGTTCCGTGGAAGTTCAACTGGACTCCGGTTCAGCGTTACCCAGCCGCAAACACGCGGCGCCGTCGTCGAGGTCCGTGCGTACAGGATCTGGTAAGAACCATCGCTCGGCCGCGTGAAACGGCGATGCCGGACCTGCAACTCGGGCTCCGGGTCGACGGCAAGCGCATCGGGCGGGTCACAGGCGTCTGGATAAGAACGCGCGGGCTCGCAGGCAGCGCAGGTAAGAATCGGATGAATTCATTCCCCGATCCCATCTTCCGTCCAACGCTGGCGCCCGCCGTGCGTGATTTCGCGGCCCATTACGAACACTCAGAAGGGTCTCATGAAGCGAATGCTCGTCAATGCAACTCAAGAAGAGGAGTTGCGCGTCGGACTGGTTGATGGACAGCGAATCTACGATCTCGACGTCGAAGTACCTTCCCGCGAACAAAAAAAAGCCAACGTATACAAAGGCCGGATAACCCGGGTCGAACCCAGCCTCGAAGCCTGCTTCGTCGATTACGGAGCGGAACGTCACGGCTTTCTCCCCCTGAAGGAAGTCTCCAGGGAATTCTTCAAGAGCCAACCTGCTTCGGGCGGACGCCTGAACATCCGGGAGCTTCTCGAAGAAGGACAAGAAGTCATTGTCCAGGTCGAGAAGGAGGAGCGGGGCAATAAGGGCGCAGCCCTCACGACGTTCATCAGCCTGGCCGGCCGTTTTCTCGTTCTCATGCCGAACAATGCGCGAGCCGGCGGGGTTTCGCGCCGAATCGAGGGTGAGGATCGCGAACAGCTACGCGAAGCGCTCGATCAGGTCCGCATTCCCGAGGGGATGGGCGCGATCGTGCGCACGGCGGGCGTCGGCCGCACGGCGGAGGAGCTCCAGTGGGACTTGGACAACCTGAAAGAGGTCTGGAACGCCATCGCTCAGGCGGCCCAAAGCCGCGCAGCCCCATTTCTGATCTATCAGGAATCCAAAGCCATCATTCGGGCGCTGCGCGACTACCTGAGCGATGACATCGGCGAAATACTGGTCGACAGCCAGGAGGTCTTCACCGAGGCGCAGCAATACATGCAACGCTTCATGCCTGCGGGATTGCGCAAGCTTAAGTTCTACGAGGACAGCGTACCGCTGTTCACGCGTTTTCAGATCGAAAATCAGATCGAATCCGCGCACTCACACAAGGTGAATCTGCCTTCCGGCGGCTCTGTCGTCATCGACCCGACGGAAGCGCTCGTCGCGATCGACATCAATTCCGCGCGGGCGACGCGCGGCGGCGCCATCGAGACGACGGCCCTCAACACGAACCTGGAAGCCGCCGACGAGATCGCTCGTCAATTGCGCTTGCGGGACCTGGGCGGTCTGATCGTCATCGACTTCATCGACATGGAGTCTCAGAAGAACCAGCGAGCGGTCGAGGACCGGTTGCGCGAGGCGGTGAAACAGGATCGTGCACGCATCCAGATCGGCCGCATCTCCCGGTTCGGCTTGCTCGAACTCTCCCGTCAACGCCTGCGCCCCTCGATCGGCGAATCCGCCAGCATCGCCTGCCCTCGCTGCAGTGGGATGGGATCGATCCGCAGCGTCGATTCTCTTGCGCTGGCGCTCCTGCGCCTCATTGGCGAGGAAGCCCGTAAGGACCGCACGGTCAAGGTCATCGCGCAGCTGCCCGTGGAAGTCGCGACCTATCTCGTGAACGAGAAGCGCGAGTGGCTCAACAATATCGAGGCGAAGAGCAACGTCCACATCGTGCTTGTGCCGAACAAGTACATGGAGACTCCAGCGTATGAAATCCGACGCGTACGCGACGATGAGGCTTCGTTGCCGGAAAACACTGCAGTGAGCCATCACATTCCCGTCGCGCCTGCGCCGGCTATGGAGGGAACGAGTAAGCGCGAGGAAGCCGTATCCGTCGTGACGCCCGCCGTTGTGGCTTCCGTGGTGCCGAGCATTCCGCCTCCCGCCACGGTCGCGGCCGAAACGACGGTTGCACCCGCGAAGCCTGCCGACCAGGTCGGAATTTTCGTGAAGCTCTGGCGTTTCTTGTTCGGCGGCGCGGGCAGGACCGGCGACGCTCGCGCGCAGGGGCGTGAAGCACACGCGCGCGGCCGATCTGAGCAGCACCGCCGCGAGCGACATGAAAGTCGCCATGGCCGTGATCGCGACCGGCAAGGACGTCATGGGCGCGACCGAGACCGTGAACGGGTGCGGCACGAACAGAAGGAGCGCGCTCAACAGGAGTCGCGCCGGCCAGAGCCCGCACGCGCTGAACGCAAGCCGCGCGAGAAAGCGGCCGGCGCACCCGAGCCCGTCAAGGCCGAAGCACAGCGGGCCGCCCAGCCCTCACGCGCGCCGGCTCAGCCCTCGGCCGCACAACCCGCACGCCCTGAAGGCGGTGTCGCGGGTGAGGCTCCACGGGGCGAGCGTATGGGTCGCAGCCGCAGAAGCCGCCGTCGTCGAGGTCGTGGCGGCCGTGCGGGGGACGACCACGCGTCCTCCTCTCAGACCACGAATGAGCCCTCTGCAAACCAGGGCGCCGCGCCTGTCTTCAGCGCGGAGAGCGAAGCGGCTCGAACGGCGTCGGCTCCGCACAGTGAGCGCGCTGGCGGCGATCAGCCGCAATCAGCCGTCGAGCCGCGGCGCGAGTCATCGCCTGAGGCGGCGCCGAGGGCAGCCAGCGAAGCCTCCGCGGTCCACGCAGAACCGAAGACGTTCACAGTATGGACGTCAGCCCCCACGCCCACCGGCGGCTCCTGGGGCGAATTGCCTGACACGGCACGACGCGACTGACGCGCCAACCTGCCGCCGCATCGCTCAGCGATGCGGCGGCTCAGACGCTCTGACTCGCTGCAGCACTTCCTGCAGCAATCCTTCCGCCGCTTCCTCGAGCAGATCGAGAACCTCCTCGAATCCTTGCGCGCCGCCGTAATACGGATCGGGAATCGCGCGTGACGACGCCATGGGCGCGTAGTCCATGATCAATCGAACGCGCTCACGATAAACCGACGGCGCCCGCCCCTGCAGCTCCGTGAGATTGTCCTCGTCCATTGCCAGGATCAGGTCGTAATGCTCGAAGTCGCTTGCAGAGACGGTTCGCGCACGCATTGACGTGAGATCCACGCCGCGCCGCCGCGCCGCTTCAATGGCGCGCCTGTCAGGGGGGCGACCCACGTGATACCCGTGCGTTCCCGCCGAGTCGGTCTCCACTCCAACATGCGGCGCGCGCGTCTGGAGCACCCGTCGAAACACGCCTTCGGCGGTGGGCGATCGGCAGATATTGCCCATGCAGCAAAACAGTATCCGAATTTTCGGCACAGAATCCGGCACATATCCCCCATTTTGGGCTCGGTCAGAGGCAGCGAAACGTTGCTATTCCAAGCACCACATTTCAATAGGTTAACTACTGTATATGGGAGAGAGAACTAGAGCGCTGGCCGCGGTTCCTGCGAGGCGCGATCGCGGCCCGGGATGTGATGTGGTGTACGAGTCGTGAGCTCAGGTTCCATTTGAACTCGTGCTCATACATGGACGCCCCCCTATCGCCAAGCGAGCGGTCTGACTGTCCGCGAGCCCTGCAGACGTTCAAGCGGCAGGAGATCATCGGTGCAATTGCCGCTCAACGTTCTTGGAGCAGCAGCGCGCCCACAAGGCGCGTGTGATGCGCATCTCAGCTCACACGGCCAGCGCGGGGAGCTCCAGCCGGGTTGCATGGGCGGCCTCAACGCCAGCGAGCCCTCATTCGATGTTCGGCGGCTTCACGTTCAACGATTACTTTGCGCTGGAACTCGCGTACATCGAAGCCGGCACTGTCGAAGCGAGCTTCCCCCCCATTTTTGGCGACGGCTCGGTCGAGGGAGAAATCGCCGCCTCTACGACAACGGCCGTCGGTCGCCTGCCTCTTAGCGAGACTTTCGCGCTGTATGGCAAGCTCGGCCTAGCCTCCTTCGACGCCGAGGTCACCGCCCGCTATCCCAACCTGGCGGCCCCGCCGCACACTTACGAGTCGGTCTCGTTCAAGGAAAGCAGCGACGACCTCCTGATGTACGGCGTCGGCGCGGCTTTCGGCTTCGGCGAGTTCGAAGTGATCGGCGAGTACGAGATGTTCGATGTCTCCGCCGGCGATTCCAGCGTGCTGTCGTTGACTGGCCTGTTCCGATTCTGATCGGAGCCGATAAGTGCGGCCATGAGACGGATCACTTTCCTATCGTCGCAGCGCACGACAACGGAGTGTTCCAGGCCCTCCGTTACCGGGGCCGTCCTCCTAGCCGCACCGCATTTACCCAGCCTGCCGAGTTACTCCGACGGGCAAAGTCGCCTTTCAGCGGGCGCTGGAGCTTGCATAGGCAATAGCATCACGCAAGCGCTCGTATCGATGTGACTGGAAGCAGTACTGATCGCCATCGTACGTGATGCCAAGCTGGGCCATCAGCGCTTCCTCTTCGGCGGCCGTTGCCGGCATTGCGATTTCCGCAGGCACCGGTATTCGACGATCACAGAAACGACAAACAACAGCTTCCCGCTTGATGATCTCAGCGCAGTAGGGACACCTCTTGGATGCTGCGACTTCAGCCGCAGCTGCGGCGCGCTCAGCCTCTGTCGGCCTCGGCTTGCGGACCAGGACAGAGATGAATCCGACGAGTGGGCTGAGGATCAGCGAGAGAAGAAATGTGGCAATGAAGCTGAACCCCCGGTTGCTCGCGAACACTCCGGCCAGGATCGACAGCGCGAACCAGAGAATGATGCCCATGCCCATTAGAAAGCTCTCCCAGTGATGATTGTTGTTCTGCTGCTTTCCCGCGCCGGATTGTCCCCGGCCAGCCCTAGCGCCGGCCTGTGCGGGGCGTCACGATTCTACGTTGGACTCCGTTCAATCGTGCGCGCGCCTAAGGCAAAGCAACAGAGCTATGGGGACCGGTATGGATCTTGAGGCTCGTGATCATGCCCAGGAGCGAGTTCAACAGCTTTATCGCTGGTGCTGCACGCAACGCCTCAGCGGCGGATGCTCCGATCCCATGAAATAAAGCTCGCGACTGGTCGCAACAGCTTGCGACTCATCGCACATCAAAGGATCGCAGCCCCTGAATACTCAAAGCATTGAATATACTCGCGCCGCGCCGATGCCGGCGTGCATACCATGACGAGGCAAGTGACATGCGAGGATGGCGACACGTTCTTAGCTGCATGCGCAGCAGCTTGGCTGCATGTGCGGCTCTAGCAACATTTTTGCTGGCGATCTCCAGCAATGCGTTTGCGCTCCCGGCGCCGAGGATCACCTCGTTCTTCCCGACCAGCGGCCTGGCGGGCACGACAGTTACGATTACGGGGTCGAAGTTCGCTGCGACGGCGGCAGGCAATACGGTGTATTTCCCCCCTGGGAACATTCCCGCGCCCGTGCAGAGCGTCAACGCCACCGCCACCGCGCTGACGGTGAAGGTGCCGGCGGGTGCGATCACGGGTCAGATCAAGGTGAAGACGGCGGGCGGCACGGCGATCTCCAGCGCCGCGTTCAGCGTGCTGACTCTGGACTCCGCTGAATATGTTTTTGCCTATCCGGACCCGAATGGCCTCAACAGCGCGCCTGACCCGACGGTTTGGGCTGTCGCAGGGGGGAGCGGGATGAACGTGATGCCGCTGCCGGGCCTGGGGCTGGGCATGTCCGATCCGGGCAACAGCGCCTACCTGCTCTATTCCCATGCAACGCCCTTCCTCAGCGGGGATCCTTCGAACAGCAACTTCCAGAACATGGCGACTTTCCGCGTGCGGGCCGAGGTGCCCTACGTGCTGGACGGTTCGCAGGCCTGGAGCGCCGACGCGCTCGGCTGGCGGATAATCCTCGATGACGGCGCCCACCGCCTCGAGCTGGCGCTCTGCCGCAGCCCAACCTTTATCCGTCAGGTGTGCATCCGGGACTCGTCTGCGAATCCTATACCCTTCCCTTGGGACAACGGCTTCGCAAATACCTATGAAATCAGCCGGATGCCGAATGGGGACTTCGTCATCACCCTCACCAACGCGGATCCCTCGAACCCGACGCCCATCTTCACCCGAACCATCCTGGCGGCCCAGGTCCCTTCCTCCCGCGGCACCCCGTTGTTTGCCTGGGGCTCAGGGCCGGAAGGCGGCGGG
>DATAFY010000608.1:0-1931 GCA_036257205.1 Steroidobacter sp.
TGGCTCGTTTCCCGAGTATCACACCTCGGCCGACGATCTGGCGTTCGTGCGGCCGCAATATCTCGAAGAATCGTTCAACATGTACCGCAGCGTCCTCGAGCTGCTGGAATGCAATATCACTTACTTGACGACCAACCCGAAATGCGAGCCGCAGCTCGGCAAGCGCGGCCTCTATAAAGCCATCGGCGGCGACAACCACGATTCCTCGAGGCAGATGGCAATGCTGTGGGTATTGAACCTGGCCGATGGCAAACATTCGTTGCTCGACATCGCCGAGCGCTCGGGCATGGACTTCGAGTTGCTGCACTCCGTGGCGGTCGCGCTGGCGCATGCGGGTTTGCTAGTGGAGCAACCGGCGGATATGGCGACAACGCCGCTAGGACTTGTGCGCGCCGGACGGACTTAACTATCCGTGACCTCAGCAGTGCGCGGTAGTTGCAGCGCGCTGACGACGAGCGCAAGCTCGCCATAATCCGGGGTTAGTACCTGCTCCGCATCCAGTACTTAGTGCGCTAAACGATCCGCACGGGCTGCGAAGGCTTCAAGGGTAGCGCCGCGAGGCCGGCCACGGTCATAGTCAAGGCTAAGGATGCCGCGCGGTGCATGGCTATGCCAGCATGTACTTTTCCGTCGTTCAACGCGTCGCTCCCCGGGTAACCTGACGGCGCTACCGCCGACAGAATCGGAATCACCGGGCTCCGCGGATCCCCGGATTTGCAGGAGGCATCGGTGATGAATAATGGCGCAGATCACTCGACCGCCCCGCCTGGCGCTCCACTAGGCGGGGCGGGCTCGCTGGCGCGAGCCGCTGCGTCCGGCACGAAGTGGGTTGGGGTCTCGCAGGCGAGCCGTCTGGCAGCGCAACTGCTCGGCATGGTGATCCTCGCAAGGTTGTTGAGCCCGTCGGACTTCGGCGTCGTCGCCATGGCGCTGCTCGTGACCGGGTTCGGCGCAATTTTCCGTGACTTCGGAACCGTGCAGGCGGTGATTCAGCGCCGCGAGCTGCCGAGCGTACTGCTCGATTCCGTCTTCTGGCTGAACGTGGGCATGGGAATCGCCATCGCCATCGTGCTCGCGCTGCTGGCGCCCGTCATCGCCGTGGCCATGCACGAGCCGCAGCTCACCGGGATCCTGTGGCTGTTCGCTTTCGCTTTCCCGATCGTCAGCCTTGGATTGGTACAGCAGGCTCTGCTCGAGCGCGCCTCGCGTTTCCGGTCGGTGGCCTTGATCGAGTGCTGCGCAGCGTTCGCAGGCCTCGCGACCGGCGTCCTCGCCGCGCTCGGCGGTTGGGGGGTGTACAGCCTGGTATACCAGACCATAATTGGCTGGACCGTTGTTACGGCGGGTCTTTGGGTCGCATCGATATGGCGACCGTCTTGGCGATGCTCTTTCGCGCTGATTCGCGAGATCGCAGGGTTCAGCGGCAACCTGGCGGGCTTCAATATTTTCAACTACTTCGCGCGTAACATGGACACCGTGCTCATCGGGCGCTACCTCGGTGCCACCGACCTCGGCTACTACAACGTGGCCTGCCGCTTGATGATGTGGCCGCTGGAGAACATCTCGTGGGTTGCGGCGCGTGCGTTGTTGCCCACCCTGAGCCGCCTGCAGGACGACAAGCAGAGGCTAAGGCAGGCATACGTCCGAGTTGCCGCGGCGGTGTTTGTCATTACCGCGCCTTTGACGCTCGGACTGTTCGTCCTGCGCGAGCCTTTTGTCCTCGCCGCCATGGGAGAACGCTGGCTGAAAGTCGCCGACCTCCTCTTCTGGCTCGCTCCACTCTCTATGGTGCAGTCTGTCCTAACGACGCTCGGTTGGCTTTACGTTTCCACCGGACGCACGGCCCTCATGTTCCGGTTTGGCGTGCTCTACGGCGTCGGGGTGACGTGTGCCATTGTCGTGGGCCTGCAGTGGGGTGTGGAAGGCGTCGC
>DATAFY010000621.1:0-5871 GCA_036257205.1 Steroidobacter sp.
GCGGCGGCGGCATCAAGCCGTGGCGGCAGAAGGGCACCGGTCAGGCGCGTGCAGGCTCGATCCGCAGCCCGATCTGGGTCGGCGGCGGGCGTGCGTTCGCTGCGAAGCCGAGGGATTTTGCGCAGAAGGTCAACCGAAAGATGTATCGCGGCGCGATGCAGGCGATGCTTTCGGAGCTTGCCCGTCAGGAACGCCTCGCCGTGGTGAACTCCATCGAGCTCGAGGCGCCGAAGACGAAGCAGCTGGTCCAGAAGCTCAATGACCTTAATCTGGGCGACAACGTGTTGGTTTTGATTGAGGCGTTCGAGGAGAAGCTCGAGCTCGCCTCGCGGAACCTGCCCTATGTGACTGTGCTGCCGGTGAGCGCGCTCGACCCGCTCAGCCTGGCTCGTCATGACAGAGTGCTGGCGACGGTCGGGGCGGTCCGGTTGTTGGAAGAGAGGCTCGCATGAGTCGTGAAAAATTGATGAACGTGCTGCTCGGGCCGCACGTGTCCGAGAAGAGCGCACGCGTCGCCGAGGGCGCGAATCAGTTCGTGTTCCGGGTGCGCCGCGATGCAACCAAACTCGATATCAAGGCCGCCGTCGAGCTCATGTTCGAAGTGAAAGTTGCGGACGTGAACGTTGTGAACGTGGGCGGTAAGCAGAAGCGCTTCGGTCAGCGACTCGGGCGCCGCCAGGATTTCAAGAAGGCCTACGTTCGGCTTGCTCCGGGTCAGAGCATCGATCTGACCGGCGTAGAAGCTTGAGCCGCAAGGGATCAGTCACATGGCATTGATCAAGTCCAAACCAACATCGCCGGGGCGACGCTTCCAGGTCAAGATTTCCCGCGACCACCTGCATAAGGGCGGACCGGAGCAGTCGCTGGTCGTGCGCAAGAATTCGACCGGCGCGCGCAACCACTTCGGTCGTCAGACCGTTCGCCACCAGGGCAATGGTCACAAGCAGAAATACCGGCTCGTCGATTTCCTGCGCGACAAGGACGGCATTCCGGGAAAGGTCGAGCGCATCGAATACGACCCCAATCGGACGGCCCATCTGGCGCTCGTTCTGTACTCGGACGGCGAGCGTCGCTACATCATCGCCCCGAAGGGGATGACGATAGGCGAGACGCTCATGTCGGGTCCGGAAGCGCCGATAAAGGCCGGCAACAGCATGCAGCTGCGTCACATCCCGATCGGGACGACGATTCACTGCATTGAACTGAAGCCGGGCAAGGGCGGACAGCTGGCGCGCAGCGCCGGCGGCTCCGCCCAGCTCGCGGCGCGCGAGGGCATGTACGCGACCATCCGTCTGCGTTCCACGGAGACGCGCAAGGTGCACATCGACTGTCGCGCGACGATCGGCGAGGTCGGCAACGATGAGCACAACCTGCGCAGCTACGGCAAAGCGGGCGCGATTCGCTGGCGCGGCATCCGTCCGACGGTGCGCGGCGTCGTGATGAACCCCGTGGATCATCCGCATGGCGGCGGTGAAGGTAAGTCCGGCCAGGGCAATCCCCATCCGGTAAGTCCGTGGGGCTGGAATACCAAGGGTAAGAAGACCCGCCGCAACAAGCGCACGGCGAGCATGATCATTCGCCGCCGCAACTAATAGAGGAATGCACAGTGGCTCGTTCCGTTAAGAAGGGTCCGTTCGTCGACCTGCATCTCGCGAAGAAAGTGCGCCTCGCTTCGGAGAAGAACGATCGCCGTCCGATCAAGACGTGGTCGCGCCGTTCGATGGTTCTGCCGGACATGGTCGGCCTGACGATCGCCGTGCATAACGGCCGTCAGCACATTCCGGTGCTCATCTCCGAGAACATGGTCGGTCACAAGCTCGGCGAGTTCGCTCCCACGCGCACCTTCAAGGCGCACTCGGGCGACAAGAAAGCCGCAGCGCAGTAAGTGGGAAGCAACGCCATGCAGGTAGCAGCCAAGCTGAAATACGCGCGCATTTCGCCGCAGAAGTGCCGTTTAGTGGCCGATCTCGTGCGCGGCAAGCCGGTCGGGCTCGCGCTGAACACGCTGCGCTTTACGCCCAAAAAGGGCGCCAAGCTCGTGCGCAAGGTGCTGGAATCCGCGATAGCCAACGCGGAAAACAATCTCAGCGCCGACGTCGATGAGTTGCGGGTGCAGGCAATCACGGTGGATGCGGCGCCTGTGCTGAAGCGTTTTCATGCACGCGCGAAAGGGCGCGGCAACCGTATCTGGAAGCGCAACAGCCACATTGTGGTGACCGTGGGTGACGGAAAAGGAAACGACTGATCGGCGAATGGCTAGGGGCTGGAGGACGAACGCTTCTCCGGAGCCTCGGGTCTGAAGATCAACGAGCGCTAGCGAGTATTTATGGGTCAGAAAGTCAATCCGATCGGCATTCGCCTCGGCATCACGCGCGAGTGGACGTCGAAGTGGTACGCCTCGACGAAGAATTTCCCGTCGCACGTGTACACAGATTTCCTCGTGCGCGAGTTCCTCAAGAAGAAGCTCGCGGACGCGTCGGTCAGCCGCATTCAGATCGAACGCGCCGCCCGCAAGGTGAACATCACCATTCACACTGCCCGCCCGGGCATCGTGATCGGCAAGAAGGGCGAGGACATCGAAAAGCTGCGCGCTCAGGTTGCGAAGATGATGAAGATGCCGACACCGGACGTCCGCATCAATATCTCCGAGATCCGCAAACCCGAGCTGGATGCGCAGCTCGTGGCGGACGGCATCGCTCAGCAGCTCGAGCGGCGGGTGATGTTTCGTCGGGCGATGAAGCGGGCCGTCACGAACACGATGCGTCTCGGCGCGCTCGGCGTGAAAGTGCGCGTCTCGGGCCGCCTGAACGGGGCGGAAATTGCGCGCACCGAAACGTATCGCGAAGGCCGCGTGCCTCTGCACACCTTCCGCGCGGATATCGACTACGGCCTCGGCGAGGCGAAGACGACCTACGGAATCATCGGCGTCAAGGTCTGGATCTTCAAAGGCGAAGTGTTCAGTCAGCAGGAGCAGCCTGCTGAGGCTGTTGAAGCTCAGGCCGCTGCGCCCACGGAGACGACGGCCTGATGAGGCGGCCGGCGAGCGCCTGCATGCCTTCGGGCTAAAGGCGTAGCTAAGCCGGCGCTGAGCAGCCGAAGAGAGAACGAACATGTTGCAACCGAAACGCACGAAATTTCGCAAGCAGTTCAAGGGCCGCAACGCCGGCCTCGCGCAGAGCGGCAATTACGTCGCCTTCGGCGATTACGGCCTGAAAGCCACGAGCCGCGCGCGCATGACTGCACGTGAGCTAGAGGCCGCGCGCCGCGCGATGACGCGCTACGTGAAGCGCGGGGGACAGGTGTGGGTGCGCGTGTTTCCGGACGTGCCGATTACGAAGAAGCCGCTCGAAGTGCGTATGGGCAGCGGTAAGGGCAACGTCGAGTACTACGTGGCGAAAATCAAGCCGGGCAAAGTGCTGTTTGAGATGGAAGGCGTGAGCGAGAGCGTCGCGCGCGAGGCGTTCCGTCTCGCCGCCTCGAAGCTGTCCGTGGACACCCAGTTCGTCACGCGGCAGGTCCGCTAATTATTCGGCCCAGGGTTCGTCAAATGAACGCGAAAGAATTGCGCCAGAAGTCGCCTGCGGATCTGCAGAAGGAGTTGCTCGATCTGCGTCGCGAACAGTTCAACCTGCGCATGGCGCGGGCGACCGGCCAGGCCGCGAAGCCTCACCAGTTCACCAAGGTGCGGCGCGACATCGCGCGTCTGAAGACCGTGTCGGCCGAGCAGCGTCGGGCGGCGCAGCAGCAGAAGAGTAAGCAAGCATGAGCACAGAACGCGAGAACCAGGACGCGGGCGCGAAGAAGGCCGCGAAGACTCTGACGGGCAAGGTGGTCAGCAATAAAATGCAGAAGACCATCGCCGTCGCCGTGGAGCGCTATGTGCCGCACCCGAGGTACGGCAAGTATCAGCGCCGCACGACTAAGTTTCTTGCGCATGACGAGAACAACGAAAGCCGCGAAGGCGACACCGTGGCCATTGAAGAGTGCCGCCCGCTGTCGCGTCACAAGAGCTGGCGTCTGGTGAAGGTGATCAGCCGCGGCGCTCAAGTGGGAGAGACGACGCCATGATCCAGATGCGTACCTTGCTCAACGCCGCCGATAACAGCGGCGCGCGCAGTCTCATGTGCATCAAAGTGCTGGGCGGCTCGAAGCGTCGCTATGCGACGGTCGGTGACGTGATCAAAGTCAGCATTCGCGACGCGATCCCGCGCGGCAAAGTCAAAAAAGGCGAGGTTTACGATGCCGTCGTCGTGCGCACGAAATTCGGCGTGCGGCGCGCTGATGGTTCGCTGATCCGTTTTGACGGCAATGCCGCGGTGCTGCTGACGAACAAGCTCGAGCCGATCGGCACGCGCATCTTCGGACCGGTGACGCGCGAGCTGCGCACGGCGCAGTTCATGAAAATCATCTCGCTGGCGCCAGAAGTGTTGTGAAGGCCTCACGGGGACTGGCTGCCGGCCTCGGGCCAGAGTCCAGTCGCCAGACGCCAGTAGCCAAAGGTTACGTATGAACAAGATCCGCAAAGGCGACGAAGTCGTCGTGATCGCAGGCCGGGACAAGGGTCGGCGGGGCACGGTGGTGAAGGTGCTCGACGACAAAGTGGTCGTCGAGAACGTCAACATGGTCAAACGGCACACGAAGCCGAATCCGCAGCAAAACGTTCAAGGCGGCATCATCGAGAAGGAAGCCGCCATCGAGCAATCGAACGTGATGCTGTGGAATCCGGTCGCGAAGAAGGGCGATCGGGTCGGCATTCGCACGCTTGCCGATGGCCGCAAGGTGCGCTTCTTCAAGTCAAACAAGGAAGTAGTCGACGCCTGAGGGCGTCGCGCAGCAGGCGCATTAGAGCCGCGCGAAGGTTAGTGAATTATGGCTAAGGCAAGACTCGAACAGTTCTACCGCGAGAAGATTCTCCCCGACCTCAAACAGAGTCTCGGGCTCGAGAACATCATGCAGGTGCCGAAGATCACCAAGATTACGGTGAACATGGGCGTCGGCGAGGCGGTCGCGGACAAGAAGATCATGGACAACGCAGTGGCGGATCTCACGAAGATAACCGGGCAGAAGCCGATCGTGACGCGCGCACGCAAGTCCGTTGCGACGTTCAAGGTGCGCGAGGGTCTAGCGATCGGCGCGAAGGTGACGCTGCGCGGCGCACGCATGTACGAGTTCCTTGACCGCCTTGTGAACATCGCGATGCCCCGTATCCGCGACTTTCGCGGCGTGAGCGCGCGCTCGTTCGACGGCCGGGGCAACTACAACTTCGGCGTGAAGGAACAGATCATTTTCCCGGAAATCGCGTACGACCAGATCGATGCGATCCGGGGCATGGACATCACGATTACGACGACGGCGAAGGACGACAAGGCGGGTCGCGCGCTGCTCGAAGCTTTCAATTTCCCGTTCCGCAAGTAGCGGCCCACGTACACATAGGCGTTAGGCGACAGGGCAAGGCATATGGCCAAGACATCGATGGTCAACCGCGAAGACAAGCGTGCAAAGCTGGTGAAACGCTATGCACAGAAGCGCGCGCGTCTTAAAGAGATCATCCGCAAGCCGACGACGAGTGCTGCGGAGCGGGAAGCTGCGCAGGCGCAGCTGCAGACTTTGCCGCGCGACTCGAGCAAGATCCGCCTGCGCAATCGCTGTCAGATCACCGGTCGACCGCGCGGCTATTATCGCAAGTTCGGCCTCGCACGTACGAAGCTGCGCGAAGCAACCATGCGCGGCGAAATTCCGGGCCTCGGAAAGGCCAGCTGGTAACAGCTGGAACCACTGGAGCACGACATGAGCATGACGGATCCAATCGCTGACTTCCTGACTCGCATCCGCAACGGCCAGGCTTCGAGCAAGGCCGAGATCAATGCGCCG
>DATAFY010000002.1:0-3830 GCA_036257205.1 Steroidobacter sp.
GCGGCGGCGGAACCGCGACCCGTTCGTGCGGCTATACTCAGGCGCTGCGGAGATTGCCCATGAATGCGCTAAAAGCTTTCAACTTTCGCGAATGGATCGACGAGCACCGTGAGTATCTGCAGCCGCCGGTATGCAATCGGCAGGTGTTCCGCCGCTCCGAGTTCATCATCATGGTCGTCGGCGGCCCGAATGCGCGCAACGACTACCACGAAGATCCCGGCGAAGAGTTCTTCTATCAGCTGCAGGGCGATATGGTGCTCAGAACCATGCAGGACGGCGCCCGCGTCGACATTCCGATTCGCGAGGGCGAGATATTGCTGCTGCCCGCGCGCGTGCCCCATTCGCCTCAGCGCTACGCCAACACGGTCGGTCTGGTCATCGAGCGCCAGCGCCGCCCGGAGGAACAGGACGGCTTTCTGTGGTATTGCGAGCATTGCCAGTACCCTCTGTACGCTGAGTACCTCCACGTAAGCGACATCGAGAAGCAACTTCCGCCTGTATTCGATCGCTTCTACAGTTCTCTGACGAACCGCACGTGCCAAGCGTGCGGCGCAGTCGCTCACAAGCCGCACGCCTGACCGTGTCGAACGAGGCCCCCACAGTCATCTTCGAGCGCGCCGGTCGGCGCTGGCGCGCCGCGACGCATGGCTACGACGCGTCCATTCCGCTCGCATTCGACGGAATGCAACCCTCGTTCTTCGGCGCCGAGCACGCAAGCGCACGACCGCTCGCGGCCGGCGCATTCATCGGCGACGTCCGGCGGGGCGGCAGCTGCAACTGCGCCAGTTACTCCCTCACGCCGCACTGCAACGGAACGCACACGGAATGCGTCGGCCACATCGTCGAGGAGCGGGTCAGCGTCCGTGACGCGGCGTGCGCGCATCTGAGCGCGGCGCTGCTCATTTCGACCGCGCCCGTCGACGCGGCGGCTACGTGCGAAGCTTCCGACCCGCGCCCTCATGCAGGCGACCGGCTCATCACGCAGACCCTGTTGGAAGCCGCAGCGCGGGGGCAAGGCTTGTCCGACTATGACGCGCTGATCGTGCGGACGCTGCCCAACAATCCTACGAAGCGTTTTCGCAACTACAGCGCGGGACACGAGGCGCCGCCATACTTCAGCGCGGAGGCCATGCGCTGGATCGTGGAGCAGGGCGTGCGCGATCTGGTGGTCGACCTGCCCTCGGTCGATCGCGCGAACGACGAGGGCCGTCTCACCTGTCATCGGATCTTCTGGGGTCTGCCCGCAGGCGCCAAGTCGGCAGCAGCCGCAACCCGCGCGTACGCGACCATTACTGAACTTGCCTATATCGACAATGCGATTGCCGACGGCCCGTATCTGCTGAACCTGCAGATTGCGCCCTTCGCGGCGGATGCAGCGCCGAGTCGCCCCATTCTGTTGCCGCTCTCGCCCGCATGAACAAGCCCACGGCCGCCCTCGACGCCGCGCGCTCATTCGCCGAGCAACAGGACGCGCAGGATCCGCTCGCGCAGTTGCGCACGGCGTTTCACATCCCGCCGCGCAGCGCCCTCGGACGCGGCGCGTATCTCTGCGGGCATTCCCTCGGCCTGCAGCCCAAAGCGGTTGCCGGCGTCATCGCAGAAGAGCTCGACAGTTGGGCGCAGCGCGCGGTGGAGGGCCACTTCGAGTCGCCGCACCCGTGGCTTTCCTACCATGAAGCGCTTACCCCCTCGCTCGCGAGACTCGTCGGCGCGTTGCCGATCGAAGTCGCAGCGATGAATACCCTTACAGTGAATCTGCATCTGATGCTCGCGAGCTTTTATCGTCCGACTCGCGCGCGGCGCAAAATCCTCATCGAAAAGCGGGCGTTTTCCTCGGATCGCTACGCCGCCGCCGCACAGATCCGTCTGCACGGCTTCGACCCGCGCGAAGCGCTCATCGAGATCGGCCCGCGCGCAGGCGAAGATCTGCTGCGGATGGACGACGTCTGCGAACGCATCGAGCGTGAGGCGGATTCGATCGCCGCTGTGCTGCTGCCAGGCGTACAGTACCTGAGCGGTCAGCGCTACGACCTGGAGCGCATCGCCTGCGCGGCCCGACGGCATGGGTGCGCGGTTGGGTTCGACTTGGCGCATTCTGTCGGCAACACGCCGCTGCAGCTCCATGAGTGGAACGTCGATTTCGCCGTATGGTGCGGCTATAAATACCTGAACGGCGGTCCCGGCGCTGTCGGCGCCTGCTTCGTTCATGAGCGGCATGCGCACGAATACGACCTGCCGCGTCTTGCCGGTTGGTGGGGTCACGATAAGTCCAGCCGCTTCGCGATGCCGGAGGAGTTCCGGCCGATCCCCGGCGCCGAAGGCTGGCAGGTGTCCAACATTCCGATCCTCTCAACGGCGCCGTTGCGAGCATCCCTCGAGCTGTTCGACGAGGTTGGGATGGATGCGCTGCGCGCCAAGTCCTTGCGTCTGACGGGCTACCTGGAGGCGTTGCTCGACGCACGGCTGCAAGACAGCGTCTCGATCATCACGCCGCGCGATCCGCAATGGCGCGGCTGCCAGCTATCGCTGCGCTTGCACCGCTCGCGGGATGGGGCGCGCGCTGTCTTCGAGGCCTTGTGCCGCCGCGGCTTCATCGGCGACTGGCGCGAGCCGGACGTCGTTCGCGTGGCGCCCGTCCCCATGTACAACACCTTTGTCGACGTATGGGCCTTCGTGCAGGCGCTCGCAGAGGAACTGCATTGAACGCGAATCGTAAGCACGAAGCGACTGTCGTTGGGGCCGGTCTCGCCGGCGCGCTCGCCGCGATTCTGCTCGCCCGCAGCGGACGGCGCGTGCGCATGTATGAACGCCTGCCTGACATGCGGCGTGAACGCATTCCGGCAGGCCGCTCGATCAATCTTGCGCTCGCGGCTCGGGGCGTCCGAGCCCTCGAAATGGCCGGCGTGATGGATGAGGTGCGGCCGCTGCTCATCCCGATGCCGGGCCGCATGCTGCATGACCCTAGCGGCGGGCTCACATTCGTACGTTACGGTCAACGTGAGCACGAGGTCATCTATTCTGTCTCCCGCCCCGGGCTGAACCGAATCTTGCTCGACGCTGCGGAGCAGGCCGGCGTCGAGATCGTGTTCCGGCGCAGCGCCATTGCGGCTGATTTTCAGCGACGTTGCCTAGTGATGCGCGATGAAAGCACGGGGGCGCTCGAGGAACTGCCGCTCGAGCACGTGATCGGAGCGGACGGCGCGGGATCGGTTCTACGCCGCTCGCTCGTAACCGAACTCGAAACGCCGTGCTCCGAAGAGCTGTTGAAGCACGGATACAAGGAGCTGACGCTGCCTCCAGACGCGAGCGGCTGTTTCCAGATGGAGAAGCACGCCTTACACCTGTGGCCGCGCGGCGGGTTCATGCTCATCGCGCTGCCTAACCTCGACGGCAGCTTCACCGTGACGCTATTCCTGCCTCAACGCGGCGAACAAAGTTTCGAGCGCCTGAAGGACGCCGCGCGGATCGAGGCGTTTTTCGCCGAGCACTTTCCGGACGCGCGCGCCCTGATGCGCGAGCTGGCCGCGGAGTTCCTGCGTCACCCGATGGGCGTCATGGGAACCGTGCGCTGCGAGCGTTGGTCCGTCGACGATCACCTGCTCCTGATCGGCGACGCCGCGCACGCGATCACCCCGTTTCACGGCCAAGGCATGAACTGCGCATTCGAGGATTGCCGCGAACTCGTGGAGCGCCTTGACTCAGCGCCCAACTGGGCGGCGGCGTTCCGTACGTTCGAACAGACGCGCCGCCTGCACACCGACGCCATCGCCGACATGGCGATCGAGAACTATCTGGAGATGCGCGACACGGTGCGCGATCCGAAGTTCCTG
>DATAFY010000045.1:0-1735 GCA_036257205.1 Steroidobacter sp.
TCAGGATGACGATGCGTTGTTGTCGTTCCTCTTTGCGCGCTTAAATCGCCCACGCGCGATCGATGCGCTCTCGGGGAACGTCTTTATTCGATTGCAGCACCGGCATACGCGGATCGAGCCTTCGCTCTGCTTTATCTGGAAGATGGCTTGCTCTGCGTTCAATGACTGCTTCCAGGCGCCGCCGCCCCGGTGCGCGCTGAATGGGGAGCTGCGATTGCTCGTTGAAAGCGCCGTCGCTCAGTTGCCGAACGTGCATGCCTGCGCGCTCATCGCACACAAGCGCGAAGGGCTCAGTTACGACGCGCTGAGTGAAAAACTTCGGCTGTCCGCCTCCACGATCGAGAAATACGTCTCGCAGGCCCGCGCACTCATCCGCACGTTCGCGGTCGCGCCCAGCGAGCAGCACGAGGGGCCGATCATCATCGTCAGCCGCGATGAGATCCTCGCCTCCGAGGGCGCCGCCGGTTGGTTCCACCAGCTCAGTACCGCGCATGCATACGCACCGAGCGATTTCTCACGCTGGCTGCGCCAGCGTGCGCTGCACGTTCGCGAACTGCTGCTCATCATCGCGTGGGATCGACTGTTCGAGCACGTGTACGCAGCGCGCACACTTGAACGTCAGGAATGAATGGAGACGATTTGCGACGGTGTGCGCCGTCGCACAGGAGACCCATCGCTGCCAATGAGCGAGGTCTGCGGAAAAGCCCAATTCATTAACGCTCGTTCGCCCCGACACCCAGCTCGCGCGGGCTGTCACCCATGGACAATGATTCCTCCTGCCGGGGCGATTTCGTTCACTTGGCGCTTCTCGTTCATCACGAAAGCGCGCCAGTTGATGGAAGCGGATCGGGGCGTCGTCGGAAGCTGGAGATCGGCCAGCCGGCGCCGACAGCCGTTAGCTCACCGGATGCAAGGGCACCGTGAATTTTGTCGCTACGTTCGTATCGATCTCCTGGCGAAAAACGAGCGTCGTGCCGCGGTAGATCACCAGTAAGTACCTCCCTTTCGGCAGGTCGCGGAACTCGAAGCCGCCGTCGCTCGAGCTGGTTGTGACTCTGATCGGCATGTTCTTTGCGCGCGGGGCGATCAGTCGCACGCTCAGCCCGGGAACGCCATTGTTTGTGGAGGCATCGAACACCCGCCCGACAACAGAATTCTCGTCAACCTGAATCGTGACGGCGCTCGCAAAAAGCGGCGTGAAGAGTGCAACAGCGCACGCCGTCAGAACGTTCCCCCTGTGATTGCGCATCGCTCGGCCCTCAGTAGCCAGGCGGCGCCGCCTCGATATTGCCGATCAATTTCTGCGCGGACGCCGGCGGGGTGATCTGCAGCGCCGGCAACACCCTGCCGTCGCTGGATTGCGGATCGAAAAACTGGTGCGCCAACAGATCGCCGTCGATCGCATACAGCAGCATGTATTTGCGCCCGGGATGCGTCACCGGCACCGAGAGGCTGAACGGACCGCCGCTCGGCAGCGTGATGGACGCAACCGACGCGTAGAGCTCAATTCTCGAGCTCGAGCCGCTCAGATCCCCATCTACGGTCACTTCCTCATGGATCTTCGCGCCTTGCGTCGCCGAATAGATGAGCAGCATCCCGCCAATCAGCACCAGGGCGAGCACTGGAATATTCGACCTGAGCTTGATATTGAACGGCAGCTCGATTTCGATCACCTGTTTGGTTTCTCGATCGAGGTAAATCTGCCCCTTCCACAGTAGAAACAGGCTGCCTAAGA
>DATAFY010000011.1:0-15522 GCA_036257205.1 Steroidobacter sp.
GAGGGATCCGTCCGGCCCGCGATACCAATCCCCCACGACAGGGCTCGCCGACGACATGACGATCCTCCGTTTTAGCGGCGGATGCGATCCTTGCGGAAAAGGCCATCCCATGCGAACGAAAGCGATGACTTTCTTTTAGTCCTGTACGCGCGCCGTTTCAAGCTAATTTTTTTTCCGCAAAGCATCAATAAACGATTCCGGGCGCCGTGGTCTCTGCGCTCAGGCGCCGTCCGCTTTGCGGTACCGCAAATCCCACACGCCATGACCAAGTCGATGGCCGCGTCGCTCGAAACGGGTGAGCGGCCGTTCCGTTGCTCGATCAACGAATCCGGCGGCGCCCGCGTCGTTGCGCAAGGAAGGGTGCGCATCGAGCGTCTCGCGCATGTGTTGTGCGTAGGGCTCCCAGTCCGTCGCCAGGCGAATCGCGCCTGCGGGCGCCAGCGTTCGAGCCAACAAATCGACGAACGCAGGCTGGATCAGCCGCCGCTTATGATGCCGTTTTTTCGGCCAGGGATCGGGGAAGAAGATGTGTACGAGGCTGATCGAGCCCGGCGGCAGTTGCTGCTGCAGAACTTCGACCGCGTCATGTCGCACCACGCGCAGATTGCGCAACCCCGCCGCGTGCGCCCCCAACAACAGACGCCCCACGCCGGGTTGATGAACCTCGACCCCGAGGCAGTCCCAGTCGGGATGCGTCTGAGCAAAGGCGAGCAGCGCCTCTCCCGCGCCGAACCCGATCTCCAGCATTCTGGGCGCGCTGCGCCCGAAAAGCCGATCGAGGTCGAGCGGTGCGGCGGAAAACTCCACGCCGTACTCGGGCCACAGGTCGAGGAGCGCGCGCTGCTGGGCGGGGGTCGCGCGGCCGGCGCGAATGACGAAGCTGCGTACGCTGCGTCGCGCGCTTGCATCGAGAGAATGATCGTCAGGCATGTTGGCGGTGATCATGGTTGTTCGCGCAGGTGCTCGAACAGCAGGTGGGCTGCAAGGTGTAGGGGAGCGTTCGCTCGTTTGCACAAGAACAGTTGTCGTTGCGCCCACGGATCGCTGAGCGGAATGGACGCGAGATTGAGCGAGCGTATGTACGGCGTCGTTGCGCCGCGCGGCACGATGGCGACGCCGAGACCTGCCGCGACCATCGCGCACGCGGCGTCAAAGCTCGCGACATGCATACGCCAGTTTAGTTCCACGTTCGCGTCAGCGGCGGCGCGCGTCATCACCCGGTGCAACGAGCTGCCGGCATGCAGGCCGATGAACGGCTGATCCGCCGCTTCTGCAAAAGCGAGCGATTCGCGCCCCGCGAGCGGGTGCTTCGGCTGCAGGACCAGCACCAGTTCGTCCTTGCGAAAAGGCGCCGTGCTCAGTCCATCGATGACCGGCAATTCACTCACGATGCCGAAATCCGCGGAGTTATCCGCCACGGCGGAGGCGATGGCGGAACTGACGTGTTCCTCGAGCTGTACGTGCACGTCCGGGTGCTCGGCTGCGAAAGCGGCAAGCGCCCCCGGCAGGAATTCCACGATGGCCGAAATATTTGCGAACACCCGGATGTACCCCTGTGCGCCTGAGGCGTGTCGCCGCATCTCCTGCTCGAGCTGTCCGGCCTGGTGCAGCAGGACCCGCGCTCGCACGAGCAGGGCGTTGCCGGCCGCCGTCAGCTCGACGCCTTTCGCGCCGCGAACGAGCAGGGCGGCGCCGAATGCGTCCTCCAGATCCGAAATCCGCTTGCTGACGGCGGACGCCACAGTATGCGAGCGCTCCGCCGCACGCGCGATGCTGCCGGCGTCAGCGACGGCGGCGAATAATTCCAGGTCGCGCAGATCGAATCGCAAATGCTCGGCTCCAGGTGTGATGAGAAGGGTTGCCCGCGGCGCGCCCGGATGCATAGAATCCGCGGCGGTGCGGGTGTAGTTCAATGGTAGAACTGTAGCTTCCCAAGCTACTAACGTGGGTTCGATTCCCATCACCCGCTCCAACCGCCGTCTTACTCGCCGCCCACCATGATCCATCGGCCGCTCGCGATCTGCCTACTATTTTTCTGCGCGACCGCCTACGCCGATTACGCCGCCAGTCCCAAGCGTCCCATCGACCTGAGCGGCTACTGGACGCTGAACGTCGCCGCGAGCGACGATCCCGAGCAGATGCTGACCGAGCGTCTGCAGGAGGAGCGCCGACGCCGTCTTCGAGAGCGGCGCGCGGAAGAACTCTTCCGACCGCTGGGCGCGCCGCCTGCGATTGAAATCGAAGCGCCGGAAAGTCCGTCGCAGCTGCGGCCCTGGCAGAAGCAACGGCAGGAGAACTTCCGTCGCATGCTGGGCGTGACCGAGACCCTGCACATCAGACAGGAAGGCTCCACCGTGACGATCGCGTCGGCTGTGGAAACCCGGCGGCTCACCGCAGGTGCGAGCAGTCAGGTCTCAATGCCGGAAGGTCAACTCGCCGATTCGCGCGTAGGCTGGGACGGCGAATGGTTCGTGATTGAACGCAAGGTGCGAGGCGGGCCCGGCGTACGCGAGAGGTTCCGTCTGCTGAAGAACGGCGCCCTCGAGTATTTGATGGCCTGGAGTGGAGACACCGAGCTTGCCGGAATCAAAGTGCGTCGCGTGTTCGACCGCCGCGCTGCGAGCTCGGAAGCCCCGAATGCAGACGGCGGTCCGGTGCGCTGACTTCGCCAGCGACGAGTTGTCGTTACTCAGCAGCGGCGCCGGCGTAGCCGATCACCGCCTTGGTTTCGAGAAATTCCTTTAGACCCTCGCGCCCCCATTCCCGGCCGTTGCCGGACTGCTTGTAGCCTCCGAACGGCGCGTTCAGATCTACGGGGGCGCCGTTCAAGTGGACCATGCCTGTGCGCAGACGCTTTGCCAGTCGACGCGCGTTCTCAATACTGCCGGAGTAGAGATATCCCGACAGACCATACACCGTGTCGTTCGCGATCCGGATCGCCTCCTCTTCATCCTCGTACGGGATCATCACGAGCACCGGTCCGAAGATTTCTTCACGCGCGATCGTCATGTCGTTGCGCACGTTCGTGAAGACGGTCGGTTTCACGAAGTAGCCCCGCTCGAGCCCTGGCGGTCGGCCCGGGCCGCCCACGGCCAGGGCGGCGCCTTCCTCGAGTCCCTTCTCCAGCAGGCGCTGGATCTTCTCGAACTGCGCCTTGTTCGCGACCGGACCCATCGTGACCCCTTCGGCCTTCGGATCGCCCACGACGGGCGTGCCCGCGATGGCCTTCGCAATGTTCACCGCTTCCTTATAGAGCTTTGCAGGAATGAGCATGCGTGAAGGGGCGTTGCATGATTGCCCCGTGTTGGACATCATCGACAACACACCGCTTTTCACGGCGGCGTTCAGGTCGGCGTCCTCCAGAATAATATTTGCGGATTTGCCTCCCAGCTCCTGCGAGACGCGCTTGACTGTGTCTGCGGCGGCTTTGGCGACCTGCACGCCGGCGCGCGTCGAGCCGGTGAAGGACACCATGTCGACGTCGGAGTGCCGCGAGATCGCCTCGCCCACGGTCGGCCCGTCGCCGTCCACGAGATTGAATACCCCTTTCGGCGCGCCCGCTTCGGCGAGAATCTCGGCGAATAGGTGCGCGCTGAGCGGCGCGAGTTCGCTCGGCTTGAGCACCATCGTGCATCCGGCGGCCAGTGCGGGGGCGACTTTGCAGGCGATCTGATTGATGGGCCAGTTCCAGGGCGTGATGAGCCCACAGACCCCGACGGGCTCGCGACGGATCTGGGTCGAGCCGATCATTTCCTCGAACTCGAATTCTTTCAGCGCCGCCAAGGTTGTGGCGAAATGGCCGAGGCCGCTGGCGGCCTGGGCGTGCAGCGCCAAGCCCATCGGCGCGCCCATCTCCTCGCAGATCGCGACCGCGACGTCATTCATGCGGCGTTGAAAGACATTGATGATGCGTTCGAGGAGCGCGCAGCGCTCTTCGCGCGTGGTTTGCGAAAAACTTTCGAAGGCCCTGCGCGCGGCTTTCACGGCCGCATCGACGTCCTCCGCGGTTCCAAGCAGGATCTTGCCGATGGGCTGTTCGGTCGCGGGGTTGATCACGTCATGTTCGCGACGGCCCTGCGGACTGACCCACGCGCCGTCGATGAAGAACTTCCTAAAATCGTACATTAGGGGCCTCCACGGAGAACTCGCGGCGCCGGGCCGCTTCAGGGGGAGCATAAATGATACGGCACGCGCCGCTGCGTTCGCTTTCGAGCGTCGAGACTCGTTGGGCGAAAATCATAAGGAATGAAGACTATTCCCAAGTCTGTACCGACGCACGGCGTACTGCGGCGAATTCGCTCAGGCGGGGGCGCCGCGCTCGCCTTTGGGACTGCAGGGCAAAACGAGCCGTCCGATGCGCCTTCAGGACGCACCCTGCACACGGCGTGCACCCGGCCTCATCACGCGTCGCCAATCGATCATGATGCGCTCAAACCGATCGCAAACCCTTAACGAGGACCTAAGACATTCCCCTAAACCCCTCGGCTCGCGGCTCGGAACACAGACTTCGCCGCCCTGCTCCGGCACTCTGCGCCGCGTTGTGGGCGCAGATTGCGCGCCGCGCAACGCCATTCATCCGATCCCTGAAACCGCGATGAGCAAACCGCGATGAGCACGTCGTTGGACTGCATTCATTCCGCACACGTGGATGGGGTCGCCGCGCTTGAGGCGATGGCCCACGCAACTCTGATCGTGGACGTGCGCGCAGCCGACGCCGCGATCGTGTATGCGAACCGCGCCTTCGCCGATCTGACGGGTTACCTCGCCAATGAGGTTCTCGGCCGCACGCCGCTCGCACTCGCGGCGCCCGAGAGCGATCCGGCGATAAGGCAGGCGTTGCAGGAGGCGCTGGCGGGCTGCCGCGCCTTCACGGGCGAGTGGCTCATCGAGCGGAAGAACGGCGCCGCGCTGTGGATAAGAGCGGCCATGCAGCCGCTGTCGAACAACGCCGGGCAGATGGTGATCACGCTGGACGACGTTTCGGCGTTGAGGGAGGCGCGCGCGTCCGTCCGCGCGAGTGAAGCGCGGCTCGAGATCGCGATGGAAGCGGGCGAGCTGTCGATGTGGGACTGGAACGCCGAGCGCGATCAGGTGTCTTACAACGAGCGCTGGCGCACCTCCCTAGGCGTAGAGCCGAGCGAGCTGCTGAGGCGCGCCTCGCTTGCCGAACGGCTCATGCTTCCAGCCGACAACGCGGCGATCCTAAGTTCCTTCGAACAGCATCTTCAGGGCGCGACGCCGCATTTTGAAGCCGAATATCCGCTCACCGACGCCCACGGCGAGCTGAAATGGTTCGCTGCGTACGCCTGCGTCGTGCGCCGCGCGTCGGACGGCAAGGCGCAGCGAGTGATCGGCGTACTTCGCGATGTGTCTGTGCGCAAGCGCGAGCAGCGGGAATCGACGGAAATCGCGCGGCGCTGGGAGCGGGCGGTTCGCGGCACCTCGGACGGCCTCTACGATTGGGATCTGAACACAGGCTACGTCTGGTACGCCGCGCGCTTTCGCGAAATCCTGGGTTATTCGGCTGAAGAGTTCCCGGATGCTTTTATCGCCTTTCAGAATGCGCTGCATCCCGAAGACCGGCCGCTCGTTCTCGGCAAAATTCGCGCACACCTCGAAAATCGTGCGCGCTTGAGCGTGCGCTGCCGCGTCCGCGCGCGCAGCGGCGATCTCATCTGGTGTCGCCTGCGCGGGGAGGCCGAGCGCGACGCGGCCGGCCGGCCGTTGCGGCTGTCCGGCTCATTGAGCGACGTCACCGCGCAAATCGAAGCCGAGGACGCGCTCGGCCGCAGCCAGGATTTCTACGGCACGATCCTGGACTCTTTGCCGCTTTTTCTCGCATACGCCGATCCCGATGGGCGCGTCGTCTACGCAAACCGCGGGTTCCAGGAGTTCTTCGCCGCGCCTTTGGCGAGCGCGCGCGGCAGAGCGATTCGCGACGTAATCGGCGAGCAGCGCTATTCGGCCATCCGCGGCAATCTGCAGGCGGCGCTCGAGGGCAGGCCCGTAGAAGGTCAGGGCCGTTTCCGCGACGTCGACGGACGCTCATTCGACCTTGACGGGGTCTTTTTCCCGCATCGGGGCGAAGGGGGCGAGATCCAGGGCTGCTTCGTCGTGGCCCGCGACGTCACTGAGAAAAGACTGCTCGAAGCGGAGCTGCGGCAAAGCCAGAAGATGGAAGCCGTAGGCCGTTTGACCGGCGGCGTCGCGCACGATTTCAACAATCTGCTTTCAGTGATCGTCGGCAACATGCAGTTGCTTGCCCGCAGCCTGAGGGATAGTCCGCGATTGCTGCATCAGGCGGAGACGGCTCTGAATGCGGCGATGCGCGGCGCCAATCTCACGCGTCGCCTGCTGGCCTTCGCACGGCAACAGGTGCTCGAGCCGAAGATCATCGATCTGAATGCGCTGCTCGTCGGGATGTACGAGCTGGCGCGCAGGACGCTGACAGGAGACATCGAAATCCACCAGCAGCTCCAGCCGAATCTATGGACCGCAAAGGTCGATCCCGGCCAACTCGAAAACGCGGTCCTGAACCTGGTCATCAATGCGCGCGATGCGATGCCGAACGGCGGCGTCATCACCATCACAACGCGCAACGTCGAGGTGACGGAGCGGCAGTCGCGCGAGGAGGGATTCGCCGCTGGGCAATACGCCGTCATCGACGTCGCAGATGCGGGCGGCGGCATGCCTCCGGACGTCCTCAAGCGCGCCTTCGAACCCTTCTTCACCACCAAGGAAGTCGGCAAGGGCAGTGGCTTAGGCCTGTCTATGGTGTACGGCTTTGTGCGTCAGTCCGGCGGGCACGTGAGCATCGCCAGCGCGCTTGAATGCGGCACGACCGTCCACCTGTACTTTCCGCGCACGCATTTGCGCCCCGAGAGCAGGACGCTCGAGCGGCAGGCCCCGAGCGATCTGCCTCGAGGCCAGGAGAGTCTGCTGGTCGTGGAGGACAATCTCGAAGTGCGGATGACCGCGGTCGAGATCCTGAAAACGCTCGGGTACTGCGTTCTGGAAGCCTCCAACGGTCGGCAGGCGCTCGAGCGCTTCACGCAGCGTCCGGACATTGCGCTGGTCTTCACGGACGTGATGCTGCCCGGAGGCCTGCTCGGCCCGCAGCTCGTCCAGCGGCTGCGGGAGAAGCGGCCTACGCTCAAGGTTCTGATGACCACGGGATTCAGCGAGTGCACGATCGTCAGCCGCGGCGCGCTGGACGGCTCCTTCGAGGTGCTGCCCAAGCCGTATCGGGTGGAGGATCTGGCCCAGCGCATACGCGCGATGCTGGACGGCCGTGAGGAGATCAAACGTGTTTAGGCGTGAACGGAATCTGGTGTTGGCCGTCGACGATGAGGTCGACTTTCTCGATCTCATCGCGCAGATCGGCGAGGGCATCGGTTGCGACGTTATCACCGCGAACACTGCACAGGGTTTTCGGGAGCAGCTGTTGCGCCGCCAGCCGGCGCTGATTTTGCTCGACTTGCAGATGCCGGGCATGGACGGCATCGAGGCTCTGCGTCACATCGCGCGGCAGCGCGTCGCCTCGAGCGTTCTGCTCGCAAGCGGTATGGACCAGCGCGTGCTCGCGAGCGCGCGCCAGCTGGGCGAGTCCCTCGGACTGACGATGCTGGGCACGCTGCAGAAGCCGGCCATGATCGAAGATATCGAAGGGCTTCTCGTGAAGCACCTGGAAGCGGCCGACGCCGCATCGGCGCAAGAGCTCCAGCAGGCGCTCGATGCGCACGAGCTGGTCCTCCACTATCAGCCGAAACTCACCCGTTCGAAGGGCGCCTGGCGCGTGCGCAGCGCGGAGGCGCTGGTGCGCTGGCGCCACCCCCGACTGGGGTTGTTGCACCCGGGCGATTTCCTGCCGCTCGCCCACCAGTCGGGACTGATCGCGGCAGTGACTGACTTCGTGCTGACCGACGCCATTCGCCAGATGGGTTGCTGGCGCGAGAAGGGATTGGTTCTTGGGGCCGCCGTGAACCTCTCGACGCGGCTGACGCAGGATCTGAAATTCCCGGACCGCTTATCGCGCATCCTGCGCGAGTTCGACGCGCGTCCCGACCAGTTGACGCTCGAAATCGCCGAGGCGGCGACGCTGCACGACCCGGATCTGGCGATGGACGTCTTTACGCGTCTGCGCGTGAAAGGCGTTGGTCTGTCGCTCGATGATTTCGGTACGGGAACGTCCTCGCTCACGCACTTGTACAAGATGCCGTTCAGCGAAGTGAAGATCCACGGCTCGCTCGTGGCCGGGCTCGCCGCTGGCAAGGACGGCGCCTGCATCGTGCGAGCCATCGTTGAATTGGCCCACACTCTCTCGCTCACGGCGTGCGCGGAAGGCGTCGAAACCTCGGAAGCGTACGAACTGCTCGACAAGGTCGGTTGCGATGGGCTGCAGGGGAAGTTCATCGCTCCGCCGATGCCGGCCGCGGAACTCGAGAATCTGCTTGGCGTGTGGAACTGCGCAGCGCAAGCGCCCGCGTCGCAGGAGAACGAACCTAGATCACGCGCCGCAGTTTATCCCGAGGCTGACGCAGCAGGTTGAGCGGCGCAGAGATGACGATGCGCGTGCCGGCGCCCGGCTCTTCGAAGGCGATCGTGCCGCCGAGCATGCGGGCGCGGTATTCCATGATCTTCAGTCCCATCCCTGGGCGGCCTTGCGCCAGACCAGCGGAAAGGCCGATCCCGTCATCGGCGATGGATCGTTGCAGCTTGCGGCCGGCCGGACGCAATTCGATCGAGACGAACTTTGCTCGGGCATAGCGCGCCGCGTTTGTCGTGGCTTCCTGCGCGATGCGATACAAGTGCGTGGCGGCGCCTTCTTCAAGCTCCGGCAGCTTCTGTCCGCCGTAGGAGAATGTGCACTGCAGGCTGTACAGGTCGGTGCAGCGAGCGGCGAGGTGCTTGAGCGCCTCTGGCAGACCGCCGCGTTCCAGATTCACCGGGGCGAGTCCGCGCGCGAGTGAACGCGTGCTCTGGATCGCACGCGCGAGCAGGTCGCTGATTTTCGTCGCTTGCGGGGAATACTGCGGCGCTTCGCGCGACAGCTGGACCTCGAGTCCCTTGACGAGCAGGGACAGCCCCGTGAGCTCCTGACCCAGCCCGTCGTGTAGATCGCTGCCGAGTCTGCGCTGCTCACGATTGGAGATTTCGAGAATCTCCTGCTCCAGCGCCTTTCGTGCGGTGACCTCCTGGACGGTGCACACCAGACCCGAGACGGCGCCGTGGTCGACTAGGGGCACGTGGGTGAAGGTGAACCAGCGCGCCGTTCCGTCCTTCATCATCCAGATGCGCTCCTGGTCGGTCGCGGTTCGTGCAGTGCGCATGCTCGCCGCCGCCTGGGCTTCCATGTCCAGAACGTTCTCTTCCGTCCACAGCTCCGACAGGCGTCTTCCCAGCGCCTCTTCGCGATTCGTTCGAAGCACTCCCAGCAGCGCCCGATTGAGCATGGTCAGCCGATTCTCGGTGTCGACCGCGTAGATCATTTCCGGAAGGCTGTCCATCAGCGCCCCGAGCAGCACCCGCTGCTCTTCGAGCGCCATTTCGGCGGACCGGCGCTCGCGCCGTTCGCGCGCCTCGGTGAGCGCCCGCAGCACGACCGTGGGCAGGCGCTGCAGACGATCTTTCAGGACGTAGTCCGTCGCGCCGCTTTTCAAGGCCTCGATCGCACGCTCCTCGCCGAGTGAGCCTGAGACGAAGATGAATGGGGTGTCCGGACGTTCGTTCAGGGCGATTTTCAGCGCCGCAAGCCCGTCGAAGCCCGGCAGCGTGTAGTCCGCCAGCACGAGGTCTGGCGGGGAGCCTTCAAGCGCCGCTCTGAAGTCGCTTTCCGACACCGCATGCGTCCAATCGATCGCCAAGCCGTCTCTGGCGAGCGTGAGTTCGACGAGCTCAGCGTCGTTCGGATCGTCTTCGAGCAGTACGAAGCGCAACGGAGGAGATCCTGCCCTGTTCATAGCGCGCAACTTTCGACCGACCCGGACACCGTAACACTACGCAGCGAGAGTGGAAAATGGGGATTGCCGCGTGCCCGACGCGACGCAGACTGAGATACTACCGCTGTAAGCGTGATCTCGATCCTACGCCCGAAAGGAACGGTCATGGCGGAACAGACGCGCATCGTCATCGTGGATGATCATCCCTTTGTTCGCGAAGGGTTGAAGCAGCTGCTCGCCGGTCAGGGCGACTTTGCGCTCGTGGGCGAAGCCTCCTCAGCACAGGATGCGCGTGCGGCGATCGCGACCCACCGCCCTGACATCGCCGTGGTCGATCTGGCGCTCGGCGCGGACGACGGCGTTGAGCTGGTGCGATGGATCCGCCAGGAGCATCCGGACGTGCGCGTTCTGGTGCTCTCGATGCAGGATGAGGCGCTCTATGCGGAGCGTCTGTTGCGGTTGGGTGTGAGCGGCTACGTGATGAAGAACGTGGCGGGCACGGATTTTCTAGGCGCGCTGCGCAAGGTGGCGAGAGGTCAGCGGCACGTGAGCGCCGCGATGGGCGAGCGTCTGCTCACCCAGGTGGCGCGCGGCCGCGGCCCCGGCATGGACGAGGACCCCGTTTCCGCGCTGACCGAGCGTGAGCTTGAGGTGTTTCGCATGATCGGTGAGGGAATCAGCACCCGCGAGATCTCCCAGCGCCTGGATTTGTCGATGAAGACCGTGGACGCCCACCGCCGGCACATGCGGGAGAAGTTGAACCTGCGTTCGACCAGCGAATTGATCCGCTACGCAACGCAATGGGTCTCGGACCGGGGGTCGGCGGCGGCTCAGTGATCCGGCGGCAAGCCCGGAAGCCCTTGATCCGTCCAAGCGTTGCGCGACCCGGTCACGCTCGGCGCCAAAAACGCGGCTGCCATGCCTGACATTAGGGGATTGGCTGATACCCCCTACATCGGGCTGCAAAGAACATCTCATCTAGAAAGTGGAGCGCGTCCGACGGGGAGCGCTTGCAACGCATCTCTTGGACGTCAATCCACGTGAATCCTGCACAGCAGAAGGCCGACGGCGCGAGTGCGACGGCGGCCGGGGGCGAGGTCGCCGCGCTCGCGCTGAAACATGCGCCTTTGCGCCAGCTGCTCGCGGCGCTGCCGCAATTTGCCTTGGTGTTGGATCGCAGCCTGCGGATACTGATCGCCAATCGCGGGATGGGGATGCGCAGCCCGGAGCAGCTTGAGGGGGGTGCGGTTACGGATTGCTTTCCAAAGACTCTCCATCCGACGGCGCTGGCCAGCATGCAGCGCGTGCTCGCGACGGGACAGGTCGACGGCTTCCGCGCCGCGATCGACGAAAACGGCGAGTTACGGCACTTCGAGGTCCGCGTGACGCCCATTCTGGAGGGTGACTCCGTGGCGGCGCTCGCGCTGATCGCGACTGAAATCACCGACCAGATTCGGGCCGAGCGCGCGATCGCCACGCAGGCGGGAATGATCGAGTCGATGCTCGAAGGCGTGGCGGTCATCGATGATCAGGGCTTGATCGAGATCACGAACCCGGCCTTCGACGGCTTGTTCGGTTACCGCCGGGGCGAGTTGATCGGCCGCGAAATGGCGGCGCTCGCAGGTTGGCCGTTCGAGCAGCGCGAACGCTGGCAGCTGGATCCGCAGGACGCCTCAGCCTCGCTGCCGGTCGAGTTTGACGGCCGAAGCCGCGACGGGGAGCACTTCGCGGCCCAGGGCGTGCTCTCGAAATTCGAGGTCGCGGGACGAAACCACAGCCTGCTCGTCCTGCAGGACGTGAGCGAGCGAAAGCAGCTCGAGCGTGCGATTCTCGAGGCGGTGAACCGGGAGCAGTACCGCATCGGCAATGATTTGCACGATGGTCTGGGTCAGGAGTTGACGGGCGTTGCGTTGATGTTGCGCAGCGTGGCGGGGCGATTGACGGCCGAATACCCATCCATCCTACCCGACGTTGAAGGCATCATGCGGCTCGTGAACAACGCGATCGAGAGCACGCGCGCTCTGGCGCGCGGCTTGTCCCCGGTCAATCTGGAGCGAGGCCGTTTGCAGGATGCGCTCGAGGGGCTCGCGATGCATGCTTCCGAGATCTACGGTGTGCGCGTACTTTGTACGTACCGCGGCGTGGCGGCCGATCCGCTGAATCCCGAGCTCGCGAACCATCTCTATCGCATCGCTCAGGAGGCTGTGCGCAACTCCGTTCGCCATGGCCGCGCACGGAGTATACGACTGCATTTGCACGGCGCTCGCGCTAAGGTTCGATTGACGATCACCGACGATGGCGAGGGCCTGCCGGAGCACCCGCTGGACGGTCACGGGATGGGCCTCAAAATCATGAGTTACCGGGCTCGCATGCTGGGTGGGGATTTGCGTTTTGAGCGCACCAAGCCGCAGGGAACGCGTGTGGTGTGCGAATGCCCCATCGCGTCCGGGGCGCCGCGGGCGGCGCGACAACCGCCGCGCAACCGCAGGCGAGCCTGATCGAGGCGCTCGGAAGACGACGTTCTTTGAGGAGTGATGAAATGACTATTGGTCCGACCCTGTTCAAGACGCCGCACCGTCCGCTGACGAGCGCGCCGAAGGACCGCAAGCGTCGCGTGCTCATCGTCGATGATCATCCGATCGTGCGGCAGGGTCTGCGCCGCCTCATCGAAGCGGAGCCTGATCTGGAGGTGTGCGGCGAAACGGAAACCGCGCGCGAGGCGAAATCGATGATTCGCGAGCTCGAGCCGGATGCGGTGATCGTGGACGTGTCGCTCAAACAGGGCGACGGCCTGGAGCTGGTGAAAGACGCCCGTGCGCACTATCCGGCCCTGCCGCTGCTCGTGCTGTCGATGCACGACGAGGCGATCTACGCCGAGCGCATGTTGTCCGCGGGCGCGAACGGATACATCATGAAGCAGGCCGCCTCCGATCAGTTTCTGATTGCGCTGCGGCGAGTGCTCGAGGGCGGCATCTACGTCAGCGAGGCCGTCGGCAACAGCATGATCGAGAAGTTCGCGTCGGGCGGCGCGTACATCTCCTCGAATCCCGTCGACAGCCTCACCAATCGCGAACTGCAGGTCCTGCACATGATCGGCAAAGGACTGTCGACCCGGCAGACGGCCGAAGCGCTCAATCTGAGCGTCAAGACGGTCGAGTCGCACCGCCAGCGCATCAAACGCAAGTTGTCGCTGCGAACCTCCGCCCAGTTGATGCAATATGCGGTCAACTGGTATGCGGGCCGCGAGCCTGGGCAGAAGAGCTGAGTTGCGTTTGAAGAATAACGATCGTCGTCGCTGATGAGTCTGCCGCAAGGAATGCTCGGAGCCTCCGGACTCGCCGGATTGATTGCGAGCCTGCTGCTCGCAGGCGCCCCTGTCGCCGTCGCGATCGTCGTCTTTCGCCGATTGCAGGCTCGCTGGCGCGCGCAGTACGAGGAGCTCGCTGCGGACAATCGCCGCAACCTCGCCATCGTGAACGCATCGGGCGAGGGCGTGCTTGAACTCGACAACCTGGGTTGCGTGCGGTACGCGAATGCGGCCGCCCTGAAGATGCTCGGGCATGAGCAGCAGGAATTGCTGGGCGTCGATTACCGCACGCTGATCAACATGCAGCAGGACGGGCGTACGGACGCTGTGCGCAAAGTGCGTCACACGACCAGCGTGATCGGCGGCGTGGGCGCGCTGCTGCGACGAAAGAACGGCCAGATGCGCCCGATTGAATATAAGGTCGCGCCGCTGATCGAGGATGGGATCTCGCTCGGGACCGCGCTCGTGTTTCGCGACATCAACGAGCGCGTACGACTGGACAACCTGCTGAAGGAGATGCAGGTCACGGCCCAGATCGGCGCCTGGGAGTTCGACGTCCGCGTCAAGAGAGTTTTCTGGACCGAGGCGGTGTATGCGATTTTCGATTTGGACCGCAGTGAACCGATCGACGCCGCGTTCGCCATAAGCTTTTTTTCAGGCGAGCACGCCGACAGGCTGTCGAGCGCCACGCTCGCCGCCGTCAGGGCCGGCGCCTCGGCCGATCTGCGCCTGCAGGCGACGAGCGCTCGGGGCAGGAAGCGTTGGGTGCGGGTCATCATCAAGGCGGAGCGTCGCGATGGCCGCACCTCGCGCGTGCACGGCACGATGCAGGACGTCACGGACCTGACGAACGCTGAAAGGCAGTTGCGCGAAACGCGCGATTTTCTCGATCTGACGCTCGACGCGGCGCCGATGCCCATCGCCTACGTTGCGGAGGGGGACGGGTCCAGGCTCGTGCGCTACGCGAACAAAGCCATGGAAGAGTGGCTCGGGCGCAGTCGCGCGCAAATGATCGGCAAGCCGGCGTTAGACGTGTTCGCCGCCGACAGCGTGGCGGCCGTCCAGCGGTATACAGACAAGTTGACCCGCGGCGAATCCGTGCAGGTGCGTTTACACGGCATGCGCGCCGGCGCGGCTCGCGAGTGGCAGAGCCACTTCGTGCCCCAGCTCGGGCGGGCGCTCGAGTTCATCGGTTTTTTTGTGATCGTCTACGACCTCACGGAGCAGAAGCGGCTCGAGGCGCGGCTGCTGCAGGCGCAGAAGATGGAGGCGATCGGACAGCTGACGGGCGGCATCGCCCACGACTTCAACAATCTGTTGGGCGTCGTGATCGGCAATTTGCAATTGCTCGAGCGCAACGTGGCGGACGACCCGGCGCTCGCGCGCAAGGTCAACACGGCCATGCGCGCGGCGGCGCGAGGGGCGGATCTCACGCGCCGGCTGCTCGCCTTCGCGCGTCGCCAGATCCTGGCGCCCGCCGTGCTCGATCTCAATCGGCAGCTCACTTCGCTGAGCGAGATCATGCAACGGACGCTCGGCGAATCCGTCGAGGTGCGGATGGTGCAGGCGCACGATCTGCGGCTGACGCGCGTGGACGCAGCTCAGTTCGAAAACGCGATCCTCAATCTCGCCATCAACGCGCGTGACGCGATGCCGAACGGCGGCCGGCTCACGGTACGCACGCAGAACGTGCAGCTGGACGCGGCGTTCTGTCTGGAATATCCATCCATCGAGCCGGGCGAGTACGTCTGCGTCGCGGTGACGGACACAGGAACCGGCATAGAGCCGGACGTCCTGAAGCGCGTGTTCGAGCCTTTCTTTACGACCAAGGAGTCGGGCAAAGGCAGCGGTCTGGGGCTTGCGATGGTGCACAGCTTCGCCGAGCAGGCCGGCGGGCTCGCGCTCATCGAAAGCCGGGTCGGCGAAGGCACGTCGGTGCAGCTGCTCCTGCCGCGCTGCTTCGAGGAGCATGCGACGAGCGAAGACACGAACGTCACGACGGTCGTCCCCGGCGGCACGGAAACGATTCTTGTGGCGGAGGACGATGCGGATTTGCGGGACACCGTGGTCACTGCGCTCAGCGAACTCGGATATCGCGCGATTGCGGCCGCCAATGCGGCTGCGGCGCTGCGCGTCCTGGCGGGCGCGGAGCCGGTTCATTTGCTCTTTACAGACGTCATGATGCCGGGCGGCGTGCTCGGTCCTGCCCTGGCCAAGCGCGCGCGCGAGCTGCGCCCGCAGATCAATGTGCTGTTCACGACAGGCTATGCAGAAAAC
>DATAFY010000119.1:0-1635 GCA_036257205.1 Steroidobacter sp.
AGTTCATCGGGCCCCGGTTCCTGCTCTATAGCGCCGCGCTCGAGATGCATCCGCTGGACACCGAAGATCGCCTGAAGGACCTCAAGGACAAGAACGGGATCGGCTACTGCAACATCACCCGGTGTTGCACGAATGTCTGTCCCGAACACATCACGATCACGGAAAATGCGATCATTCCGTTGAAGGAGCGTGTCGTCGACGAATTCTACGACCCGCTGGGCAAGCTCTTGCGTGTATTCCGCTCGTAGATCGCGAGGACTGATGTTTCCGTTGAAGCCGCTCTCGCGGGAGGCGATAGACGCCGCGTTAACGAAAGCCGAACGGTACCGGCTGCTCAACGAGCCAGGTGAGGCCGAGAGCATCTGCCGCGACGTCTTGCAGATCGATCCGGACAACCAGCCGGCGAGGATTGCCCTGATCCTGACCTTGACCGACCAGTTCGAACGAGCGCCAGGAGCGTATCGCGAGGCTGTGGATCTCGCGTCCAGCCTGCGCGATGAATACGAGTGCGCCTACTACAAAGGCATCGTCAGCGAACGGCGCGCCAAAGCGCAGCTCGGGCGAGGCGGCGCGGGCGCCGGCATCGGCACGTTCGACTGGCTGATGGAGGCCATGCAGTATTTCGAGCAGGCCGAAGCGATCCGGCCGCCTGGCAACGACGACGCGTTGCTGCGTTGGAATGCATGCGCCCGATTTCTCAACAGCCATCCTGAATTGCGCGCGAGTACCGAAGAGCGCGTGATTGAAATGCTCGAGTAGATCGCACGTAGCACGTAGCACGTCGCACGTCGCACGTAGCAACTCAGCACGTCGCACGTGGCACCGTCGCACGTCGCACGTGCATGCCCCATCCGTTCGGTGCACGCAGCACGTCAATCGAGTAATTCCTTCATCATTTTCAAGCACGACAGTTCACAACGCCTCGAATCTCTCAGGATCTTCAAAGGTTTCCCGGTGGCACTTCGCTTGCTCAAAACGGAACCAGCGGGAGTTGAAGAGTGCGAGGCAAGACCGAGGACGTTCCTCGGCAACAACAACGCGGGAGGAATCAGAAATGAAGCGTTCGATTGCTCGATGGACGACAGCGATGGCGGCCGCGGCGGTGATTGCCGTGCCGATTGCCAGTTACGCGCAGACCGCACCGCCACAGCCACCGCCGACGCCGCCGGCGCAGACCGCGCCAGCACCGTCAGCACCGCAAGCGACACAGCCGGCGCCCGATCAGGATGCGGCGAAGCAGCATTTGACGGCCGCCAGAAACGCCCTGAGCGAGATGACCCAGTTGCCGGCCGCGCAGCAGCTGACCGGTGAAGCGCGCACGCAGGTCTCTCAGTTGATCGCCAACTTCAACGAGCTGATCACGACGAACGCAGAATGGCGCGCCTCGTACGTGAAGCTGTCGGCGAATCTGAGCGCGCTCCTGGGCGCGCCGGCCAGCGACGAAGCCCCGCGCCCGGCAGGAACGGCGGGTGCAGTTGGCACATCCGGCACGGTCACCGTCGACCCGGCGATCAAAGCCAAGCTGACCGAGTTCCGGAATCACCTCGAGAAGTTCGAGAAGGCGGCCGGAGGCGCGGAGCCCGCGGCATCCGCGAACCCGCCTGCGGCAGCGGCAACTGCGGCACCGCCCAGCAC
>DATAFY010000138.1:0-2248 GCA_036257205.1 Steroidobacter sp.
CCACCGTTTCTCAGTCTCCTCGGCTGAGGGGATCGGACCATCCGCAAGCATTTGGTCAAGGTCGATGACTTGCTGCATCTGTTCGCGTCGCACAGCGATTATCGTGAGGTCGGGCGCTTCGTCGTGTGCACGACCAAGCAATGAAAGCGCCACGGAATAACGGCCTGCGATGAAGTTGCGTTCGCTCTGGACCCTATACACTTCGGCGATCGCTCGCGGTGCATCGACCCTCAGAAAGGGATCGTCCGCATCCAGGCGAGACTGCAGATCACTCAGCACCTCACGTGCCTCCGCCAGGTTCTCGCTCCTTGCGAAGGCGATGAGACGTTCCTTCCGCTGCTCAATGGAGAACTCCCGAGGCGGGGCTTTTCGACGAGGCTCAACATTGCTCGGCCGAGATTCGAGCGGTGGCGCCGCTTCGGGCTCAGTCTCTGTGGGAATCGGGGGCGTGTCGGTGGGACTAGCTTGCTCCGCGGGTGACTGTTCGGGCGTAGCCGGCGGTATCGAATCGGTCGGAAACGGAACATCGTTCGTCGGCGGGGCAGCGTCTGCGAGTTCCGGGTCTGAAGGCAGAACATCGTCCGTCGGTTGGACAGCGTCTGGGAGGTCCGGGTCGGGGGTATCCCCCACCGGCTCTGAAGGCAGAGCATTGTTCGTGGGCGCCACAGAGACTACGACCTCCGGACCGGACGCATTGCCGAGCGACTCAGAGGTCGATGGCTCGGCCGGCGTGTTCTCAGTTCTCCGTGGAAGCGAAACGCCTGCAGCTTTCGTCTCAATCCAGGACCACCACGCGCGCGGATCGAGGTTCTGCAAACCTGGCATGTAGAACCACGCACCTATTCCCGCCCCTGCAAGCACTGCAGCACTCGCAACAGCGACAAGACGCCCGCGATGGCTGGGCGCCAGTTCAGCCAGAAACTCTTCTACAGACGCCGTTCTATCGCGTCGCGAGAATGCGAGTCCGGCGGCGAGCGCGCGCCAGGTACGGCGATCAAGGCCTTCGATCGGAATCGGCTTCATGCCACGCCTGTCAGCAAGCAGCGCTGACAAGTGGCCGAAAGGGTGGCGCCCCGCCAGCAACTCGTAGGTGACGCAGGCGAGAGCAAACACATCGTCGCTCGGGTGCGCCTCTTCGCCGATCAGCATCTCGCAGCTCGCGTACGCAGGAGTAAGCGCGCCAAGCCCTGTTACGTTGAAGCGCGTCGTTTCCGCCCCCGGTCCGGTGGGAAGAGTGATTGCGCGCGCAATACCAAAGTCGAGCACCTTGATCGTGCCGTCGCGGGTGCGAATCGCATTTGCAGGCTTGAAATCTGAATGAACGACGCCCTTGTGATGCGCGTACGCGAGGGCCGCACCCGCGCTACGCACGATGCGCAGCACCTCGGCGCGCGGCAATCCATGACCCGCTCTATCCTGAATGAGCTGCTCCAGGGACTCTCCTTCCAGCAGCTCCATCACGAGGAACACGATTGCGCCGTCGCGATCGAAATCGAACACGCTCGCGACATTGGGATGTGCAAGCGACTGCGACTTCTTCGCTTCGCGCTGCAACGCCTTCAAGGATTCAGGGTGCTGCCGAAAGTCCTCATTGAGCACTTTCACGGCGACGAACGGATAACGGTCCTGGGCCTCTTCCTTGCGGATATCGCGCGCCTTATAAACTGTACCCATTCCGCCGCGCCCGATGATTTCTTCCAGCACGAAGCGTTCCTTGAGCACGACGCCCGGGCCGACGTCCTTCGCGGGCGCGTCCGACCATGGAGCAGAACCCGTGCCCCACGAACGGTTCGAGGGCGCCGAAGGCCTGGGCGTGGATTGCTGCCTGACGCTGTTGAACGGCGTGCTAAGTGATGGGCGAAACAACGTAGCGTCGCCTTCGTTCGCCCCAGAGTCCGGAGCGTCGGCCTCCCAATCGCGATGGCTCGCTCGAATCTCAGGCCAATTCTGTTCCTGTGTGAACCCAGGTTGCGGCGCAGAAATGTCGAAACCGGTGACCACATTGCGAAGCGCCTGGTACACCTCAGGATCGACGCGCCCCGAGCGCCACGCCCAATCGATCAACGCCGTGTCATCAAATAGCGCCTGGCGGTCGCGCAGCAGGTCATCACGAAGCGCGGCGAGCAATTGCGGCAGAGCGGCATTACCAGCGCAAAAGTCGGTCAAGGTGGTGCGGAAAGCGCTCATCGCTGCACGTGGCGTGAGATGCAAGTAAATTGGGGCCAGCGCGAGGAACAATCGAGACTAC
>DATAFY010000143.1:0-2561 GCA_036257205.1 Steroidobacter sp.
CGGATCTCAGTGACGTTCGCGAGGAATCCGATTAGCTCGTCGTGTGCTTGGATGATGCGCCATTCCGCTGCGCTTGGCGGCTTCACGAACAGCTGCGTCGCCCGCGAGCGCGCCACATCGAGCTGGCCGCGGATCTGCCGCGCGGCGAGAATTACCGCCTTGATCGGCGCGATCGCACGCTCGGCCGACTCATCACGCGGAAACTCCGCGGCCGCCGGATACGGCTGCAGCATGATCGTGGCTCCCTGTTTGCCCGCGAGCGGTGCAATGCAACGCCAGATCTCCTCGGTGATGAAGGGCGTGAGCGGATGCAGCAGCCGCAGGTAAGTTTCGAGAACTTCGATGAGGGTGCGGCGAGCGGCGCGCTTCTGCGCTTCGCTCGACTGGTCGGACTGAAGGATCGGTTTGGACAGCTCGAGATACCAGTCGCAGTACTCGTACCAGGCGAACTCGTAGACCGCCTGGGCGGCCAGATCGAACCGATATTCAGCAAGCCTCGCGTGCATCGCCTCGATCGCGGCGCTCAGGCGCGAGCGGATCCAGCGATCCGGGATCGAGTATTCGACCGGACCGGACAGCGTGTTCTCGGCGCCTTCCACGCTCATGAGCACGTAACGCGCGGCATTCCACAGCTTGTTGCAAAAGTTCTTGTAGCCCTCCACGCGCCCCAGATCGAACCGAATGTCCCGTCCCATCGTAGCCAGCGCGCAAAACGTGAAGCGCAACGCGTCCGTGCCATAGGCCGGAATGCCGTTAGGGAACTGCTTGCGCGTGTTCTTTTCGATCTTGTCCTTCAGATGCGGCTGCATCAGCCCGCTCGTGCGCTTCACGACCAGCGACTCGAGATCGATCCCGTCGATCAGGTCGAGCGGATCGAGGATGTTGCCTTTCGACTTGGACATCTTTTCGCCGTGCTCGTCGCGGATGAGGCCCGTGATGTACACCTCCCGGAACGGCACATCGCCTGCGAACTTCAACCCCATCATGATCATCCGCGCAACCCAGAAGAAAATGATGTCGAACCCGGTCACCAGAACGCAGGTCGGGTAGAACGTCTTGAGCGCCGCGGTCTGATCCGGCCAGCCGAGCGTAGAGAACGGCCAAAGCGCAGAGGAGAACCATGTGTCGAGCACGTCCTCATCGCGCGTGAGCGCCACATCGCGCCCTCGCTTGAGGCGTGCTTGCGCCTGCGCCTCGGCCTCGCTGCGCGCTACGTAGACGTTTCCTTCCTCGTCATACCAGGCCGGCGCCTGGTGGCCCCACCATAGTTGTCGACTGATGCACCAGTCCTGAATGTTGTGCATCCATTGGAAATAGGTCTTGGCGTAGCTCTCAGGCACGAAGCGGATGCGCCCGTCCTCGACCGCCTTGATCGCAGCCTGCGCGAGCGGTCCAATGCGCACGTACCATTGGTCGGTGAGCCACGGTTCGAGCACGGCGTTGCTGCGATCCCCACGCGGCACCGTGAGCGCGTGCGGCTCGATTTTCTCGAGCAGCCCCAGCTCATCGAGGTCGGCGACGACGAGCTTGCGGGCCGCGTAGCGGTCAAGTCCGCGGTATTTCGTCGGGACCTGATCGTTCAAGGCCGCGTTCATGTCGAACACGTTGATGAGCGGCAAGGCGTGGCGTTTGCCGATCTCGTAGTCGTTGAAGTCATGGCCCGGGGTGATCTTCACGCAGCCTGAGCCGAAAGAGGGGTCAACGTACTCGTCGGCGATGATGGGAATGAGCCGGTCCGTCAGCGGCAGGCGCACCTGCTTTCCAATGAGGCGCTTGTAGCGCTCATCCTCGGGATGAACCGCGACGGCCGTGTCGCCCAGCATGGTTTCCGGACGCGTCGTGGCGACCACGATATGTCCGGAGCCGTCCGCGAGCGGATATCTGAAATGCCACAGCTGCCCAGCTTCAGGCTCGGACAGCACTTCCAGGTCCGATAGCGCTGTGTGCAGCACGGGATCCCAGTTGACGAGTCGCTTACCGCGATAAATCAGACCTTCCTCGTACAACCGCACGAACACTTCCGTGACGGCGCGCGACAAGCCTTCGTCCATCGTAAAGCGATCGCGCGACCAGTCGACGGAATTGCCCAGACGCCGCTCCTGGCGCGAGATGGTGTCTCCTGACTGCGCCTTCCACTCCCACACGCGCTTGATGAAAGCCTCGCGCCCCAGCTCGCGGCGCTGCAGCCCTTCGGCGTTGAGCTGTCGCTCGACGACCATTTGTGTGGCGATGCCGGCGTGATCCGTGCCGGGCTGCCACAGCGTGTTGTCGCCGGACATCCGGTGCAGGCGAGTCAGTGCATCCATTAGGGTGTGCTGGAATCCGTGCCCCATGTGCAGCGTGCCTGTCACGTTTGGCGGCGGAATCATGATGCAGTAGGGTTGGCCCTCGCCCGAGGGCGCAAACAGCCCGTTGGCCTCCCACTGCCTGTAGATGCGCTGTTCGATTTCTGTCGGATCGTAGGTCTTTTGCATGGGCGGGCGGACGTGCGAAGCAGGCGATTAAAAACAGGGCATTATATCTGGAAGCAGACAGCGGACGGCGGGGGCGGCGCATCGACC
>DATAFY010000155.1:0-7545 GCA_036257205.1 Steroidobacter sp.
CGATCTCCTGACGCAAGCCGCGATTGTGCTCCAGAAACTTCGCGCGCAGCCGCGTTCTGCCCTCGACCAGCGCTTCGCGCACGAAGATTTCGCGCGCCTCCTGAGGAGCGACCGCGCCGTAATTCACGCGTCGGCGCGAGGCGAGGGTCAGGCCGTAGAGCGAGGTCGACTCGAAGGCCGCGACAAAACCGCGATCCTCGACCCAGTGCGGCTCACTGTAGCTGCGCTTGAGCAAGTGCGCGCCTGCAGCCTCGATCCATTGCGGCTCCACCGCGGCGACCATGCGCGCGTACAGGCGCGTCGTCTCCACGAGTTGCGCGGCGACGAGCCACTTCGGAGGCTTCGAGGCGAGCGGGCCGCCCGGCGCAACGACGAAGCGCGAGCCCCGAGCGCCCTCGTACTCGCGCCGCTCATCCAGCGCGCCGATGTTGCCGAGAAAGCCGGTCAGAATGGCCTGGTGGAGATCTGCATACTCGGCCGGAATGTCGTTCAGCTTGAGTTTGAACTCCGCCGCCAGCTCGCGCAGCTGTCGATGGACCTCCTGCCACTCACGCATGCGCATGAAAGACAGGAAGTTCTCGCGATGCCACTTGCGCAACTGACCGCCCGACAACGCGGCGCTCTGCTCGCGAAATGCATTCCATAGATTGAGAATGGCAATGAAATCCGATCGCGGATCATGGAACGCCGCGTGTTTCTGATCGGCCTGTTGCTGCGCGTCCGCCGGGCGTTCTCGAGGGTCCTGCGCGGCGAGAAAGGATGCGATCACCAGCATTTCTGCCACGCAGCCGTGGTGAGCGGCGGACAGCAGCATGCGAGCAAGGCGCGGATCAAGCGGTAGAGCGGCGATCTGGCGGCCGAGGCTCGTCACCGCGCGAGCCTCGTCGACCGCCTTCAACTCCTGCAGCAGTCGATAACCGTCGTTGATCAGGCGCGTATCGGGCGGATCGAGGAACGGAAACGCTTCCGGTTCACCGAGGTCGAGCGCAGCCATCTGCAGAATCACGCTCGCCAGATTCGTCCGCAGCACCTCCGGCGGGGTGAACGGCGCGCGCGCGTTGAAGTCCTCCTCGCAGTACAACCGGATGCAGACGCCCGGGCTTTCTCGTCCGGCGCGTCCTTTGCGCTGCTCCGCGCTCGCCTGCGAAATCGACTCGATTGGCAAGCGCTGCACTTTGCCTCGGACGCTGTACCGACTGATGCGCGCCAGGCCCGAATCGACCACGTGTCGAATTCCTGGAACGGTCAATGAGGTTTCCGCGACATTCGTCGCCAGCACGATGCGACGCGGCCCGTGCTTCTCGAAGATGCGCTCCTGATCGCGGGTAGAGAGTCGGGCATACAGCGGCAAAACTTCGGTGTGGCGCAACCTGGCGTCGGCCAGCGCATCCGCGGCGTCCCGGATCTGCTTCTCGCCCGGAAGAAAGACCAATACATCGCCCCTGTCGTCGCGATCCAACTCGTGAATGGCCGCAGTCACGCCCTCGCTCAGCGTGAGCTCATCCGCTTCCTCGGCGATCAGGGGTCGATAGCGCACTTCAACCGGGTGGCTGCGGCCCGACACCTCGATGATCGGCGCGCCTGCGTAGAAATCGGCGAAACGCTGCGGATCGATGGTGGCGGAAGTGATGATCACGCGCAGCTCCGGGCGCTGCGGGAGAATGCGTTTGAGCACGCCCAGCAAGAAGTCGATGTTCAGAGTGCGCTCGTGCGCCTCGTCGATGATCAGCGTGTCATACGCACGCAGCAGCCGATCGCCTCTCAATTCGCTCAGCAGAATGCCGTCGGTCATCAGTTTGACCCGGCAATCCGGCCCCGTGCGATCAGTGAACCGGACCTGATAGCCGATGGCGCCGCCGACGCTGGAGCCCGTCTCCTCGGCCACGCGATTCGCCAGAGCGCGCGCCGCAATCCGCCGGGGCTGCGTGTGGCCGATCACACCGAAGGCGCCGCGACCCGCCTCGAGGCACATTTTAGGAAGCTGAGTCGTCTTGCCCGAACCCGTTGCGCCGCATACGACGATGAGCTGGCGCCGCTGCAGCGCCTCGATGATCTCCTCGCGATGGGCGCTGATCGGCAGCATAGGATCGAACTGCAGCCTCAGCGGCAGAGACCTCAGGCGCTCCACTGTCGCGACCGAGGCCTCCACGTCCCGTTCCAGTCGCGCGAGAGCGCTTTCGAACTGAGGCCCCGATGCTTTGCGTGCGAACAAACGGTCGAGTTCGCGCGCCAGACGCGCATGCTCGGCGTAGCGGGTATGAGCCAGCCGGTCTCGCAGCTGCAAAAGCGGATCAGTCATGATGGGAAAGCGCCTTCATAGAGCGCATCAGGCAACGCAGGCGAGCGTCGAACCCATGATTGTCGAAGAGCCGCGCGGCGCTCGTCTAGATGTCGCGCTGCTCATCATCCCTCCGGACTAGCTCGGCGGCAGGCGCACCTCGATGCGCGTCCCTCCTAGGCAGGAGGGCCCGAGCTCGATCGTTCCTCCATTGAGCTGGACAAGTTCTCGTACGACCGACAAGCCGATGCCCTGCCCGCTCACGCGTTCATCCAGGCGCGCGCCGCGCTCGAGCACCCGCTCGTGCTCGGATTCTGGAATGCCCGGTCCGTCGTCCTCAACGATGATGCTCACCCCGTCCCTGCGCGCAGCGCCGCGCGCAATGCGTTGGACCGATGCACGCACGCGGCTGCGCGCCCACTTGAAGGCGTTGTCGAGCAGATTGCCGGCGATTTCGGTCAGATCCTCTCGATCGCCCACGAACAACAAGCCGTCAGGCGCCGTCAGTTCGCACACGAGCCCGCGTTCCACGTACACCTTGAGCAATGCGCCGCGCAGGCCCTCGAGCACTTCGCGAACGTCTACCGGCGCCGCACCGAATCCAGAACGACCCGAGGCCGCCGCGCGCTTGAGCTGGTATTTCACGATGTCGTCCATGCGCCCTACCTGCTCGTTCAGCTGATGCGTGATGGCGAGCTGCCGGGAGTGCGGGCCGCTCAGGAGATTACGCATGACTGCCAGAGGCGTCTTGAAGCTGTGCGCGAGATTGCCGAGCGTATTGCGATAACGGGACAATCGTTCACGCTCGCTGCGCAACAGCGCGTTCAGATTTGTGGTGATGCCCAGCAACTCGCGTGGATAGCCGGTTCCGAGCTCAGTGAGATTGCCCGCTTCGATCGCTTCGATCTCGCGTTCCACGCGCCGCAACGGCGCGAGCAGACGACGCAACAGGCTCCAGAGCGCCCCGAGCAAGAGCAACATCAGCACGCCGAACCAGCCGAAAAGCTGCACACGAAAACGCTGCAACTGGGCATAGTAGGGCTGCAGGTCTTCGGCGACGCTGTAAACGAACGTGCGCGTCTTGCCATCATCGAACTGCCAGGCGATGCCGCGGCTCAGCGCGCGCACCGGCGCCCCGTCCTCACGCCTGAGTTCTGCGTACTTACGCGCGCCGGGCGAGAGCTGCACGTCGAAGGTGAGCCCCGAGCCGGTGAGCGAATTCGAACGCCAGCTCGGATAGCCGTCGGCGCGCAAAATCTCGCCATAGAGCCCGGAGCCGGGATTCTTCAGGCGTTCGTCGATCTTTTCGGCAATCGGCTGCAGTGCGGCGCCGTCCTCTTCCGAGGCGGAAATCAGCGTCAGCAGCTGCGCCTCGAGCCGATCGCGCATCGCTTGTTCAGTGACTTCCCGGAAGACCAGATCCAGCGCGGCGATCGTGAGCCCGAAGAAGACGAGCAACAGGATGCTGACCGACGCCAGCAGTCGGGTGCTTAACGAGCGGGGTTGCATGGAATCTTCAGGCGCTTTCGCGTTGCAGAGCAAAGCGATAGCCGCGGCCGCGAAGCGTCTCTATGGGCTTGAGCGTGTCGTCAGGATCGAGCTTGCGCCGCAGACGTCCAATGAATACCTCGATCGTGTTGCTGTCGCGGTCAAAGTCCTGCGCATACAGGCGATCCGTGATTTCGGCTTTGGAGATTACTTCCCCTGCCCGATGCATGAGGTACTCAAGAATGCGATATTCGAACGTCGTGAGCTCGACGTGATGACCTTGGACTGCGACCTTCTGCGCGCGCGTATCGAGCGATACGGGCCCGCAGCGCAGTACAGGCTGGGCCCAACCCCCCGAGCGGCGCAACAGCGCTTGCACGCGCGCGAGGAGCTCCTCGACATGAAAAGGTTTGGCGACGTAGTCGTCCGCGCCGGCCTGCAATCCTTCCACCTTGTCCTGCCAACGGTCGCGGGCCGTCAGGATAAGGATCGGATACGCCTTGGATTCGCCGCGCAGTCTCTTGATCAGCTCAAGTCCCGGCATCTTCGGCAGGCCCAAATCGATGATCGCCAGATCAAGGGCGTACTCGCGTCCGCAGTACAGGCCTTCTTCGCCGTCCGCCGCAGCGTCGACGTTGAAACCTGCATCCGTGAGCTGTGCTGCCAGCGACTCCCGCAAGGCTTTGTCGTCTTCGACGATCAGAACGCGCATAAGTCAGTTCATTGCGCCGCTCTGTGCGTCCACATATACATGCCACACTGTTCCGTCGGAGCTCATCAGCCGGATTTTGTGCACGCTGCGGCCGCCCTGATTCACCGTCTCCGCCTTGACTGCGCGCGCCTTGTAGTGGCGCTGCGCGATCTGCACGGCCTGATCGAGCGAGACGCCGCGCGGCTCAATGTAGTACTCCTCACGCGGCCGACGCTCGATCAGATCCTGTGCGCCAGCGATAGGTGCGAGGCACACTAGACCCACAAGCGTCAGAGAAATGATCCGGCCGGCGCGCATGCTGGTGGCGTAGTGTACGTGCGATAGGGCGTGACTTCACGTCCCGCCGCATGAATCTCGGTTCCAGGCGCGCTCGTCATTCAGCGGGCGCCACAGCAACCCTCACCCGGATCCTTTCCCCGGGGTCGTAGGGCATCCGCGTGGTGAACTCGCGCCCGCCATACTCGTAGCCGACGCGATATCCCTCGATCTGCTCTTCATACTCGTCCTCATAGCGGACGCCGCAACGTTGCACGACCTCTTCACGGCTGCCGCTCGCCCGCTTGGCCGCGCTGTCGTAGCCGACGCTCGCGCCGACCAGGGCGCCGGCCACTGTGGCTGCATCGCGGCCTCGTCCGCTGCCGAATTGATGTCCGATCACCCCGCCGATGACGCTGCCGAGGAGCGTCCGGCCGCCCACTTCGGGATCAGAGATGTGGGGACGCGATTCCACGTAGCGTACATCCTCCCAGCACTCGCGGCGGGGAGTGGCGATCCGCGTCTGTCGCACGATAGGCTCGACGAAAGTCACCCGGGCGTAGTCATCGCCATCGTAATGATCACGATGGTGACGGGCGTTAGACCAGAGGGGCGGCGATGCGCACGCGACGCCTGCCGCGCCGACAACACCCGCGAGGATCACCAACGCTCGAACAGTGCGCATATTTTTCTCCGTCGCCCGGCGCACGAGCGACCGGGTGCGCGAACAAGGTAGGCGGTCAGGGCTGAATGACCACTGAATTGGCGGCTCAGGGAGGAGTGGGAACTCCTCGCCTCCGCGATGCGTGATCGCGACCGAGGCGGGGCTGCACGGGTGCGGGCCGAGTCGAGAGGAGCGCCGCGAGGCGCGAATGCAACGATCCTACAGCCCGGAAACGCTCTTCGCCTCGTCCCAAAGTCGATCCATTTCCTCCAGCGTCGACTGCTCGGGGGTCCTGCCCTCCTCCCGCAGTTTTCGTTCGATGTAACGGAAGCGTCGTTCGAACTTCTCATTGGCGCCGCGCAATGAGACCTCCGGATCGATCTGCAAGTAGCGGCACACGTTGACCACGCAGAACAGAACGTCGCCCAGCTCGCTTGCAATTTCGCTGCGATCGGCGCGCCGTGCGATTTCCGCTCGCAATTCAGCGATTTCTTCATCCAACTTCTCTACCGCCCCTGCAACGTCGGGCCATTCGAATCCGACTTGCGCCGCGCGCTTGCCGAGCTTGTTCGCGCGAGTCAACGCGGGCAGGGAACGTGCGACCTCATCGAGCACGCTTGCTCCCCTTGATGCGCGTTCGCGGCGCTTGTGGTCCTCCCAAGCGGCCGACTGCGCCTGGGCGGTGTCGATGCGCGCATCGCCGAACACATGCGGATGACGGCGCTGCATCTTCTCGCATATTGCGTCCACGACGTCCTCGAACGCGAAGGCGCCGCGCTCCTGCGCCATCTGGGCGTGAAAGACCACTTGAAACAACAGATCCCCCAGCTCATCGCGCAAACCGTTCATGTCTTCGCGCTCGATCGCATCGGCGACTTCGTACGCCTCCTCGATCGTGTAAGGCGCAATCGTGCGGAAGGTCTGCTCCAGGTCCCAGGGACAACCCTTTTCGCGATCACGCAGACGAGACATGATGGCGAGTAAGCGGGCGATATTGGACATACAAGCCTTTAGAGGTTGGTGGTTGACGCTTCGCGGCGGCTGAAGTGGGCGGCCGAGACCAACGCCGCGAGACGCATGTTAGTCGCCGCTAAGCGCGCTTCGAGAGCAGCTGATAGAGCGCCACGAGCATGCGTGCGGTCGCTCCCCAGATCTGGTGGGGGCCGTATGGGATCTCGTACATCGGCACGCTCGCAGCGCCGATGAGGCGTTCGCGCAGCCGGTGATTGGAGGCATCCAAAACGTGGGCCAGCGGCGCCTCGAAGGTAGACTCCACCTCACTGCCGTCCAGCTTCAGCGTGAAACCCGGCTGCACGAAGGCAACGATGGGCGTGATCCAATAACCCGTCAGGACGAGTTGCGGTTCGAGATAACCCACGAACCGCACGTAGTGTCGCGAAAGGCCGATCTCCTCCTCCGTCTCGCGCAGCGCCGCCGCGAACGCGCCTTCATCCGTCGGCTCCACCCGCCCGCCCGGGAAACTGATTTGGCCGGCGTGGCGTCGCAGGTGCGATGCTCGTTGCGTGAGCAAGACCGTCAGTCCCTCCTCCCGGTCGATGATCGGGATCAGCACCGCCGCTGCGGCTGGCGCGGGTGGAAAGTACTGGCGGACACTCGCATCGATCTGCGCCGAGAAACCGGCAGGTAGGACGGCGTCGCCTTGAACGGGCGGGCGCGAATCCTTCAGGCGCTCCTCGATCAGCCCTCGCAGCGCCGCCCTGTCGTGTAGGCTGGCAATCACCGTCGACCGCCGCTCTGCGGCTTGCCGGGCTGGGTCAGGCGCCGCGGATCGAGGATTTTCGCCAGCTCTTCGGGGCTGATGTTCGTGCGCTCAGCGGCGACCTCGCGCACGGGGCGTCCTTCCGCGTAGGCCTGTTTGGCGATGTTCGCGCCCTGCTCGTAGCCGATCACGGGATTCAGTGCGGCGACCAGGATGGGATTGCGGTCGAGCGCGCCGGCGATGCGCGCTTCGTTCACCGTGAACTTGGCGATCGCGGAATCCGCCAACACGCGTGCGGCGTTCGCCAGCAACTCGATGCTCTGCAGCAAGTTGTACGCGATCAGCGGCAGCATGACGTTGAGCTGAAAATTGCCCGACTGCCCTGCGATCGCGACTGTTGCATCGTTTCCCATTACTTGCGCCGCCGC
>DATAFY010000024.1:0-4354 GCA_036257205.1 Steroidobacter sp.
CGCCCGAAGATCTCGCCGCGCTCGCAGGGCGATTCAACAAGAAAGAAGAAGGTTGAACGTGCGCATCCTCATCCTGCTGCTGCTCGTCGCTGTGGTCGTCATCGTGATCTGGATGAGGATGAGGCGGAAATGAGGCAGACCGGCCGCCTGGCTTGCGGACCCGCCTGATGAATGGCGCCAACGAGCATCGCGCTTACTTCGCGACGAGGGCGCCGTGCTCGGTCAGCAGCTCTCTTAGAACGGAGCGATGGCAGCGGCTCTCATCGGGGCAATAACAGCCAACTGAAAAATTCGTCTGACGCGAGAGCGCGGCGAGCATGTCGAGAACTCGCCTGACGTCTGGCGCGCCCATCTCCGCGCGGTATTGGCGCACGAACGCTCGCCATTCGCGCTCCCCTGCTGCGGCCTGGGCCTGCTTCACCAGCGCTTCACTGGGGGCCAGCAAAGGCAGCCATACGTCGTAGATGTTGCGGGAGGCGTATTCTTGTTTCGGTACGCCGCGCGGCGGACGGCGCACCGTTCCGATGCGCAAACCCTCCTGGGGCACGCGCTCCTCTCCGAGCCTTACGATGCGGACGGCCATGCGGCATGTTAACGCAGGCCCGCGAGTGCGCGTTAAGGCCGCGCCGCACACGAACGCTTAGCGCGCCGCGGGCGTGCGCACTCCGAGCGACTCGAGTGCGTCGAGCAGGAGCATGGCGGTGTATGGCTTGACGAGGAGCGCGATGGCGTCATCGCCGGCGAACCGTTCTTTCAACTCGCGCTCGCTGCGGCCGCTCGCGATGACGATCGGTACTTCGGCGTCCGTGGCGCGGATCTCCGCGGCGAGCTGATCGCCTGAGCGATCGGGAAGCCCGAGATCAATCACGACCGCAGTGAAGGCGTTGGCGCCGCCCGCGGCGATCTCCTGCAACGCTTGCGCAGCGTCGCTGGCCTGCGTGACCGTGAAGCCCTCGTCCTCGAGCGAATCCACGGCGAACATCCTCACCAGGAGCTCATCCTCGACGACAAGGATGCGCGCGGCGTCAGGGGAGCGAACGGTGTGCATACGTTGTTGCCTGCCGCCCGGCGGGCGGCGCGATCCCCAATTGAGCTCGCCGAAGTGTAATGCCAGTTGGACCCCACGCAAGCATAGTCTGCGGAGAACACCGATGAGCCGTCGCTCGTTCCAGCAGCCGCACACGTGGGCTGCTGACGACAGCGGTCTGCATTGGAGGAACTTTTCCGGCAGCGCGATCATTTCTGCGGCGCAAACCTGAAGTGCTATCGATGCGAGTTCTGATCGTAGAAGACGAGCCGGCCGTGAGCCTGCTCCTGCAAGACATGCTCCGGGATCTGGGTCACACGGTCAGCGGCGTCGCGCCGTCGCTGCGAACCGCCGTGGCAATCGCCGCGGGCGCGCCCACAGACCTTGCAATCGTCGATGTGGGACTCGCCGGCGACGGCGGCGATGGCGTGGATACGGCGAGCGCGCTGCGGCAGCGGTTCGGGATTCCGGGGCTGCTGATGACCGGCGATTCGTTTGTGCATTTGGGCGATCGCGTTCGCGTAGCCGAGCCGGTCGGATTTCTCCAGAAGCCGTACACGCGGGCCGACGTCGAGCGGGCGCTCGCGGAGGCGTTGAGGCGCCTCGATGAACGTCGGGCGCGCGGCGTCTGAAAAAAGACGGCGCGTCCGCGCCAAAACCTGTAGAGTACGCCGCCTCGTACGGCTGCCGTCCGGTCAGCCCGTCTCCCTCGCGGTCTTCTCTGGGTCTGATGACCCTGGCCTCGAATATCTCCTGCCTTCACTGGACCTGCGCTCTCGCGAGCGTCGCCAGGCACCGTAAAGGAATTGTTCATGCCCTTTGCATCGCTCGGGCTCATGCCCGAACTTGTCCGCGCGCTCGCGGACCGTCAATACGCCGAACCTACGCCGATCCAGAGGGGCGTGATTCCGCCGATCCTTGCCGGACGCGACATCATCGCCGGCGCACAAACCGGCACCGGTAAAACGGCCGGGTTCACGTTGCCCCTTCTCCAGCTGCTGCAACACGAGACGCATCCGTCGAAGGCGCCGCGCGCCTTGATCCTCGCACCCACGCGTGAGCTGGCCGCCCAAATCAACGAGAGCATCAAGAGCTACGGAAAGTATCTGCGGCTGCGAACGCTGGTCATTTTCGGGGGCGTGAGCATCAACCCGCAGGTCGAGGCTTTGCGGCGCGGCGCCGATATTCTCGTCGCAACGCCTGGCCGACTTCTGGATCACGCGCAGCAGCGCACTGTGGATCTGTCGCGCATCGGCATGTTCGTGCTGGACGAAGCCGATCGCATGCTCGACATGGGCTTCATCGCCGACATCCGGCGCATTCTTCGGCTGCTGCCAGGCCAACGTCAGAACCTGATGTTCTCCGCCACGTATTCCGACGAGCTTCGCAAGCTGGCGCAATCGCTGCTCCATGACCCTGCGGAGATCGAGGTCGCGCGGCGCAACGCCGCGATCGAGGCCGTCGAGCAACGCGCGTATCTCGTTGCGAAGGAGCATAAGCGCTCGCTGCTGACCCATTTGATCCGCGACGGGCAGTGGCCGCAGGTTCTCGTCTTTACGCGCACCAAGCACGGCGCTAATCGTTTGACCAAACAACTGCAGCAGGACGGGATCGGAGCCGCGGCGATTCACGGCAACAAGAGCCAGTCTGCCCGCACGCAAGCGCTGGCCGACTTCAAATCCTCCCGCATCTGCGCACTCGTGGCGACGGAAGTCGCTTCGCGCGGTCTGGACATCAAGGAACTGCCGTATGTCGTTAATTACGAGCTGCCCAACGTCCCGGAGGACTACGTGCACCGCATCGGCCGGACGGGCCGTGCGGGCGCGGTGGGCGTTGCGGCCTCGCTGGTCTCCCCCGAAGAAATGGGGCTGCTGAAGGACATCGAGAGATTGTTGCGCAAGCCTGTTCCCCAGGCGCAACTGCCTAAATTCGCGCTGATTTCAACGGCCTCGGAGCCAGACCGAGCGCCGCAGCAACCCGCGCGCGCCTGCGGAGCGAACAATCCGTCTTCGCCGCAGGAATCGCGCCGGACGGATCAGCGCCCGAGACGTAAGCGACGCCGTGGCAAGCCGGGGCAGTCGACGAGCGGTTCACATGCTCATTCGCATCACGTCGCATCGACTGCCGAGCGAGGCGCCAATCAGCGACAATTCCGCCGCCGCTGACGCGGGCGGCGGCTGTCGAGGTAGTTGTCGCCTCAAGTTGCTCAAGCCGCTCGCGCAGAGCGAACTCCTTCATGCGGCGATTGAGCTAGACCTCCGTCGGCAGTCACCAGCGAATGCGCCCGCGGCAGCGCGCCGGATGTCTCGCACGCGCCTGATTCATGGAGCCCGCTCCGTACTCAACGCCGCCATTGCCAGCAACAGGCGAGGCCGCGCGCTCGATCGGCTGCGCACATGAGCGGCCGAGCGGCGCTGCGGTTACAACAAAACCACCGTCGCGCTCGCCAACAAGCTGACGCGAATCGCCAGGTACCTGGAAGCACTAGCGCCCTTCGATGGAAACTGGCGTTTGCGCCGCGCCAGCAAATTAGCGCTGTGCTGGGGCTGAATACCCGCCAACCCTCGGCCCGGTGTAGCAATGTGCACGCGCTGCAGGCGACTAGGGCGGCGTTGTCCTCTCATTTGTTACATGCAGCGTACTTGCCGCTCTCGCGCATCGGGGCGCTGACGCACATTCATCGTCGGCGCTCTCGTTACAAACGTTGTCTGGGCATCGGCGCGAGCGATTTCAGTTGCGAGTACTACAGAAAAGCATGAGGCTTTGCTTCATGAGAGACGGCGCATCGCAGCATCAAAGCGAGGCGAAAATGAGTGAACCACGGTATCCAAACGAGAGCAGAGAGTACCGCGATGCGCGTGACTCATTGCTGAAAGACGAGCAGGAGCTTGTCGACAAAGTGAAATCTGTGGCCGAGAAACGCCGCAAGCTTCCTCTTGGCGGGCAGTTGAAAGAGGACTACATCTTTCAATGGGCGAACGATGGGAAAGTAGGGAGGAGTGTGAAATTCTCAGAGCTGTTCGCGGACAAGAGCACCTTGCTGCTTTACTCGTTCATGTTCGGTCCGAACTGGGACAAGCCCTGTCCTTCCTGTACGTCGCTCGTGGATGGGTTTGATAGGACTTCGTATCAGGTCACCCGCGACGCCGCATTTGTCGCAATTGCCAAAGCCCCGGCTGATCGAATCAACGCGTGGGCCAAGCAACGTGGATGGTCGCAGATTGCGCTGGTTTCCGGATACCAGTCCACCTATCAAGCCGACTACAAATGTCAGGCAGACTCAGATGACATGCAATGGCCAGTAATGCACGTATTCGCGAAGCGGGA